>JAISFO010000026.1 GCA_031263535.1 Holosporales bacterium | reverse complement strand
GTGAGGCGTATTTGAAGGTCTTTGATCTGGAGTCCGAGACTGGGGTAGAGATGTTTTCTATCAACATCAACGAGGTAAGAGCTCATTTGTTTAACTTATCGGCTAAGGGGAATATTTTGAAGAACATTGGCTGTATGAACACGTATCTCAAGCGATATCTGTATCTGAACATGCTGAACTTGGTGGAAGACGATGAGATAGATGCTACTGCTGAGAGAGCCTCAAGCTCGAAAGACCGCAATACCAAGCAGATTGTCCTGGAAAAGCCAGTAAAGACAGGAGACAAGGTACTTTCAAACAACCCCAAGGTAGAGAGCTATATTAGCAAGGCTGAATCCATTCATAATCCTAATGAGATGAATAGCTTCATTGCTAACTTGAAGGATGAGAAACTAGCTTCGACGGAGAAGCTCGCTATCTGGAATCCTATTGCAGAAACAGCCAAGCTGCAAGGATGGCAGTTGGTTAATGGAGCTTATATGTGAGTAGGGAAGATGAATTGTCGTGGGTGCTATCTGTTTTTAGTTAACAGATAGGCCATGAGAAGGAAAGCTAAAAGTACGAGCAGGCAAGCAAAGCCTTTGAATAATTCAGTCCAAGCAAATGAGCCTGACACTTTCATCAACCTCAGGTAGTAATCTACCTATGCTGCCTTATATAGAGGATTATTGCAACTGCAGCTACCACAAATAGCTATAGCCAATGCATCTGCGCCGTCTTTCGATACTGCAGGACATTCCTTCCCTAAAATCATCTTCACCCTCTGAGCTACTAAGTCCTTATCTGCCAATCCATAGCCAGACACATATCGCTTTACAATAGTAGGTGGAAACTCTTTAATTTCCACTCCTTCAATGGTAATCCTCAAAGCTACAAGAGCAGCGCCTCTGGCACAACCAAGCTTCAATGTAGACCGAGGATTCTTCGCATTAACAAAAATATCTTCAATTGCTGCTATGTCCGGTCGATATTGAGCCACGACATCAGATAACTTCGTAAATATATAACTCAGCCTAACACCCAACTCATCTTTGGGCCTAGTCTTAATCACTCCATGACCTACGTAAGATAATTGCTTTACCCCTCGCACATCACCAACGCCACTAATCGTTACCGAATTACTCACTCGATAGCCATCTTCTATCACTCCTCACCCAGTAGCACACAACCCAGGGTCTATGCCTAAAATAATCATCCACATCACCACATATATAAAATTACAGACAACTTATAGGCAAAAACCTTACAGAGGAAGACTGGCTGGGATAATTTAGCGGTATTGCCGGCATTTAATGAGCGGTTAGAAAGGGGCGTTTGGTATGGGTTAGCTATGTTACTGGCGAGTTTGTTGTGTGGACGGGCAGACTTGTTTAGCGCAGATCCGTCTGGCCGGGAGTATTGCGAATAAGGCTGTCTAGAGGCGAAGTCAACACAATCGCGTTTAAATAGCCGTGTAGCCAGATTCATTGGTTAATGTGGTTTATCCCCCCTATGAACAGAGTTTAATCTAACTCTACGGTCGATTGTGATAGGTGTTTAATTAACTTCTTAAATCAAATTAAAGGGTGGAGGTGGGGCGCGGTACACAACCAGACTAGTCTGTTCTGGCTGGGGTGTAGTGGTTGGTGAGATGGGTTGGCTAGCTCTATTTTGGCAGTAAAAAAGTAATTCATTTTTGGCTGTGCACTGCGAGTTTAAGTGGTATCACACACCCTCTTTTTTCAAAGAAACTGGCTAGCTATGGCTGGCTGATGGCTAGCCCAACCAAAACCTCAGCACATGGCTGTACACTGCGGGTTTGAGCGCATCATGGCTAGGTTGGCTAGCTGCTTACGGAGATCATATACGCGGAAACGAGTTGATAACTAAAAATGTAAAAACTAAATAAAATTGAAGCAATTGCACAGAAAGCAATAGAGGAGGATAAAGAAGAAGAAGAAGAAGAAGAAGAAGAATCTTCTTTCTCTCTCTCTTCTCTATATTAGCGTTCCGAAGCTTTTTCCTTATAGAATAATTATTCCCCCCTTTTTTTAGTTGTTGACAAAATTGCCTAAAACAACTTACATATAGTTGTGTATGTATAACACTTGAAAATGACCTAGCCAACCTAGCCAATCTAGCCAACCTGCTCTCTAATCGCCTTCCAGAGCCATTTTTGCTTGGCACAAAAGCTAGCCACACTATAAGGTCTACCTAGCCAACCTAGCCAACCTATGAGATTTTTTCTATTAACGCTGTTAGAACATTCCGAGTTTTGTTTTGTCCGAAGGTAATATAGTAGTCGTTAATATCTTTGGCTCTAGGGGGGGAGGGAAATAAGCTCTCAAAAATTCTGAGTTCCTTGGAATCAAAATGTATGTAAATGGGAATGCTTTGAAATTTTCTTCCTGCATCTATTTGAGCCCCCTCTGTACAAGAGAGGAAGACCTCTCCTTCTCGGCGACGTTGTTTATAGATATGCCTATAGTCGGATAAGCATATGACTTCACTTCCTATTACTCTGCTGACTGTCAGGGCGTTAGCAAACCCCTCACAATAGATTCTTCTCTTTACGGTTTCTTGTTGCTCCTCACCTAACGGAAAGCTTGCATTTTCGGGGATAGAAAAGAAGCCGTGTCCTTTACCATTACCAAACTGTAGTTTAGTTGAGGGAAAATTAATTCCATCCTCGCTAAGATGTGAGAACAACTCAATACCCCAGTACTTATCATTAACAAGAGAGTTTGTTAAAGTGAAGTCAAAGTACTCCACCACTAAAATCCCTTTGGGGAGAATAAGTTGGCCGTTCATACACAAATCTTCCTGCAGCACTTTGCAGTTGTGTGGTTCTAACCCCCGCGACTTTAAATAAGGGTGTGTTTGTTGCGTGCTACAACGACTCAATAGGAGTTTTATTATCTCTGGTAGGGAGGCGTCTTTAGAAAAGTAAGTATCCTTACTTGGCTCATTATCTTTACCAGACGAGTCTGTTGAGTTTTCTTCACTCAATACTAGAAGAGTTTGTGCACTTTCTTTTAAGTTCGCCACACTTGATTCAGACGTCTCTGAAAGCGTATTATTCAAGACGTCATCAAACGAATATTCCTCACTTGATTCATTTAAAACCGATTCAAATGAAGGCTCCTCAATTGTAGATGTTTCAGGTGAGGTTGTTTCTATATTTAAGGCTACACCAAACTTCTCTTTTGCTAGAGCAGCAACAAGCCTCCTTGCTCTTTTGTCTCCATACAATTGGTAATAGTCGTTAATATCTGTCGGATTGCGCGAACTGTCTCCTTTCAATTCTTTAAAAGCAAGCTTGTCCTCCTCTGTAAACGGCACGTGAATATACGGGAATTTCGTCTTCTCAGCGTTCTTTATTCCGTTATCATCGCTATCGGCAAAAATGAAAACTATGTCCTTACTGCAAAAGTGTAAGCTGGGAGAAATCCTCGGTTGAGACTTTTTACACGCCTTATAGGCTCCCTTAATCCCCGCACACACATTCACTAAATTATGACAGTTCAAGGCCACCATCACTGGCCAGTTCAACAGAAGGTTTATTGTTAAGCCAGTAGCATATCCCTCGCACAACACTGTAGAATTAGGCGCTCCTCCTTTAATGAGAGCAAACAGATTCATAAATGGCAGATTAAAAAGAAATTTCTTCTCAAACTCCCCTTCCTTGTTTTTGTAAGGAAGAATGTACTGAATGTTTCGCCGTTCCAAGTTGAAGTCATAGCAGGGGATAATTAAGCTCCCAGCGGGAATGGTCAGCTTGTTGAAGAAGATGAATTCTCTTTCACACACCTCAACGTCAATATTATGAAGCCCCTTCTCTTCTAAGTAAGGGTGTCGGCCTTTCTTTGTTAATTGCAGCAAGTTATTAATATCCTGCAGGTACTCAGCTGGAACCAACTGCATTTGGACTGATGAGTTATTTTTTACCAGACTCGTCTTGTATGCTGCTGCCTTACCAGTTGAGACTGTTCTGGGGGGGGTGTCTTTCGATACCAGACGAGTCTGTGCGCATGAACTACGACACGAGTGTCCACCGTCAAGAACATCCATCGCACCATAAAAGTCTACCCTCTTAACATTCTCAACAAGATTGATTACCGACCCCTTCGTATTACAACCAAAACAGTAATAGCCAGCTTGGTTAAGAATTAGAGACGGGGTTCTATCATCATGTGCGGGATTAATGCAGTGGGTTAGGTAGTTACTACCCTTTCTATATACCTTCAAACCCAGCATTCTCGCGACACTAGGACAATCGTTGTTGGCTATAATTCTGGCTTTGCGATCAATCCAGTCGGGAGGTCCAGATTTTACTCTGTCCATTTAATTCATAAGACCTTGCTGCTGGCGTTTTTCTTTCCAACTAATACTATTAGTGCATCTGCCTGTCTCGGCCTCTTCGCCCTCATCTACCTCACGAGTTTCACCTTCTGGCATTGGTATAACGATCTTATAAACACATAAACGGGCATGGTCGATCGATACCCGACTAATAAGTGTCTTCTGCCTTTTCTTATTCGCCCAATTCTCCCTCTGCAGCCACTTCATATTTTCTAACGCTAACAGCAGATTCCGGGCAGAGACATCTTTACAAAACTCACTCTTAAAAGAATCCCTAATGATAAAATAAGTGGTGTCCTCATGATTTAACATCCTCCACCCCCAGGAAGGAGTTAATACCCCTATCTGATCATGTAGCGTAACAACGCTTTGGCTTGTGTTTCTTTTAACAATGGGGAATCTCCCGTTATTGGCTTTTAACTTAGTCAGGAAGGAGTCGATAATAAATTCCTCCCTACTTTCGCAAATACTATCCCTCTCAAACCAAGCCTCACATATCGAATTCCTTATAGCCAGCGCACTGCTAAGAATATCCTCTCTCGCCTTCCTCTTGTCTATTGAACCTAAGGTTATCGCTCTCAAATCAAGAGCCATCAAGCCAATCGCCTGCTGACAAATTGGAATAGTTAACCTCTCTCGTAATATGTGATCGATATCCATGCCTTTATAGCTTACGAGAATACTATCCCGTGCCTCATTGAAGTATTTGTTCACAAATTCAATAAGTTTATCCTGATCGTAGTTGACATCAGGATGACTCAACAACTCCCTCACAAAAGCGTGAGCAATACCTCCAAAGTTCTGCTCAACCCCACCTATTATAGCTGCACACAGAGAAGTCAAATTCTCGTGACCGTGTAGGTTTTGTACTACGCTATCGGTTCTCAACCATGTAATGTCAAAATCAACTATCCTTGATAAGCTTCCTTCTATTACTGGTTTCTTGGCCGAATTCATTATCTGCTCAAACGATTTTTCTGAAGAGCTGAGAATCGTGCACTGGTAAGCCTTCTGCTTTTTTGAGCTACCGGATTTCAGACAACGCCCCCTTTCTAATCCAGAACTAGCAGCAAAAACAAATTTGTCGATTTCACCTGCATGATCGCAACAAAAATGCATCTCATCATAGACAACAACGGTGTTATTATTTTCGAGTGCCTTATTCTCCATATCGTTACAGGTGCTATTCCAAGTGAAAAAAGCATTATTGCTAGGCTTGCGATAAAGCGACAAAGCTAATTTCAAAGCGGTGCTTTTCCCCTTACGCGATTGCCCCACCAAATTAAAAATAGGTGCAATCGCAATTGGAACAAAAGGCAACAGCGAAGCAGTCAACGCGTAATAGGTAGCCGCTTGCAGAAGTGGATTGCCAAATAAGTACTTCCCCACATTAGCATCCCATTCTGCTGGTGATCTTCCCATAGGAGATTGGGTGGCCATCTCATAAGAAATATTACTAACCGTTCTAGCTAATGATAGCGGATCAGCAATGTAGCTTACGTCCTCAGAAGTTATATAAAAGAGTTCACCCTCATATGAATGCCACCCACTTTGGTCGAAGAGCTTTATCCTACGTAGACCAGATTCCTTGGAATATATGTGATCAATTATTTTCTGTTTCGTCCCTCGACGCAGGCCTTTACTTTCGAGAAATGGTATGAGCAGTTCTCCTCTTTTTCCCGAGAGCAACTCTCTAGGAATATCAACAACTCGTGAGGTATCAGCTTCCGTCTGGATTTCCACCCTCACCAATCGGTCATCATTTTGATCGATGATCATATTAAGACACTCAACGCCACACGACTCTGTATTAGGTCCCCCCAAGCTATTGACCGGTTTGTCAGTAACACTCGTATTGGGAACGCCACCAAAGATAGACTTAGGTAAATCTTGATTCGCTTCACTAATAGGCTTGGAATCAGCCGTAGATTTGATAGAATCATCCTCGATTTTTGAATTTGCCCCTTGCTCATCAGCGGGGGCGGTTGTTACATCTTTATCAATCATCGAGCCACCTCTGGCTTTTTAGGTTTCTTAGCCGCTCTTTGCTCGAGATACTCAATGACGCTTTCAACGGGGTAGGCGACTTGCTTGTATCCGATGTTCTCCTTCCCTTTTATGCCTTTGCCTTCGCTGTCGTACGTTCGCATTGTTTTTGCCCGCAGCATTCCGCCTGTCACAGCGTACAATTCGTCCCTCGTGATATAGGGCGACTTCCAGTCTTTGAACAAAATTCTAAAATCCATACAAAACTCCTTAAAAAAACATTCATCAAGCACCTACTTAATTCAGATGCAACAACAATATACATCGAAAAACTCTAGGAAAAGTGCGAGATTGATGTCTATTTTACGACGGTCGTAACGACCGTCGTTCCTGTATGGTCAGTTAAAACCAGTCTTGGCTTGGGTTTTAGACTGCTACGCATCAAAACAGAATTAACTGACGACCGTCGTAACGGCAGCCGTTAAATTTCAGCGTCTCAATGACTTCAAATAGGCAGATTTCTTGGACTACCCACGATGTTGTAATCATGCAACAAATGCAGATCATCTTTTACGACGGTCGTCAGCTATTTTAAGCGTTAAGGCTTATTTAGAACTTTTTTAGGCGCTTTTGACTGCCTTTTCCAGCATTCTTGGCTACCTTTGAGAAGGGTAATAATTGATTCCAAGAGATTAAACGAAATCTCTACTTTCTCCGTTTCCCCTTTATGATTTGGAAAACTGAACTTAAGGATATTGCTGTTTTCTTTGTGATTAACCGATAATCCTATCTCTTTGAGAGCAGTCACCACCTTTCCCCAAGCGCTTTGGTCTTTGATATCTTTGATTTTTATTGACTTTGACTTTATTCCTTCTAATTTATTTCCAGCTAAATAATTCAAAAACCTTACGTAATCTAGCTTTTGTGAACTCAGCCACTCCAAATTATGATACTGAACAATCTCATGCTTCTTCTTATGATGCTTCACTAGCTTCTTGGGTAAGCTCAGAGGGAATCTTGGATCTATGGCCTTCTCCTTATCCAGCCAGCTAATCACATCTATTATGTTAAAAATTTTATAAATTACCTTATGAGGTAATGAGGACAACGCAGACGCATATTCAATCGTGCGTTTAATATCTTCAGGTTTGTCATCTTTAATACTTAATTTCAATGGCAGTAAATAAGGACTATATTCGTATCTAATCTGGTCGGCCTTAAAGCCTACTATTTCTCGCTTTTGAAGCTCAAGCTTGTTGGCCAAAACAGCGCTGTCAATAATCTCATCAGCTTCTTTTATTAAAGAATGCTCCACAATTCCGCCATAACCCCCTGCTGGGTTATATCCTTTCATGTCTATCCCAAGCATAAGATACGGCAGCTCCAAAACCAGAACTGTATCTATGTCCAGATATCTTTCGACCTTTAAAGGATATTTCTCTTGTAACTCCTTTAACTCTTTTTTCTCCTCTGCAGTCAATTTTCTAAGGCTCATGTCTTTATTCCTAGATAAACATTCAACCAAAAGTAGTTCCTTATAGCATTAATCAATGCTTACCAATATTATTGAAATTTACAGAAACTTCAGTGATTTTCTTATAAAGAGTTGGACAGTAGTTGGATAAAATATAAAACCTTAAACAATCCTAAAAAACGAAATCACCAACAAATCCAGCAAAACTACTGGTGGAGTCGAGGGGGATCGAACCCCTGACCTCTACGCTGCCAGCGTAGCGCTCTCCCAGCTGAGCTACGACCCCTTTTGGCGTACTTTAAAACCTGTTAACGTGAGTAGAACTCAACCACAAGATTGGGCTCCATCATAACAGGATAAGGAACATCGACCAGCTTAGGAGCATGTATGAATTTGCCTTTCATAGAGCCGTGATCGATCTCTACATACTGAGGAACTGAGCTTTCGCCCGAGCGAACTGCTTCCAGCACGACGACGTTATTACGCATCTTTTCAACTAGTTCTATCGTATCGCTGTCCTTGACTCTGTAAGATGGAATGTTAACCCGTTTGCCGTTTACCTTTACGTGTCCGTGATTGACGATTTGGCGCGCTGAAAAAACAGTAGGAGCCAGTTTCATTCTGTAAATAACAGCATCCAGCCGTCTTTCTAAAAGTTCGATAAGATTTTCGCTGGTATCTCCATGCTTACGGGTTGCTTCCTGATAAAGAGAACGGAATTGTCGCTCTCCTATGTTGCCGTAGTAGCCCTTTACTTTCTGTTTAGCTTTCAGCTGTACCGCATAATCAGTAGGTTTTTTGCGATTCATGCCATGTTGCCCAGGTCCATACTCCCTGTCATTCACTGGACTTTTTGCCCGCCCCCACAGGTTTAACCCTAAGCGACGATCTATCTTATGTTTAGCTTGAATCCTTTTAGTCATTAAGCGCCTTTAAAACTCTTCAATAAACCAATAATTTACCATTGCTTCTAGCACATAAGCACAAAAAGCACAACAGTTAAGGATGAACGAGGCGGTTATACAGGATTAAACTTAATGGAGGGCGTTCTGTTACCCGGCACCCTCCGAACCGTGCTTTCAACGCTTAGTAGTTAGCCGTCAGGCTGCTACGCGCATATCAGGCAGTGCATAATCGTTTGCACTTATCAATTAGCCCGATAACGGCGGTACAATGCCGAGCAAAAATCATAACTTTCAATGCCCGTCGAGCCTAATTCACCCCCGCAGTTTTGGTGGAGGTGCCGGGTTCTGCCCCCGGGTCCGAATCATCTATTACTTATAACGTTTATCGCCATAGTCGCTTATGCAACACTGAGTATTATAACACAAAATTGTCCTATTGTTAAGAAAAAATATGAACGAGCGGCATTGCGAAGATTATCTGCGAGCATCCAAAGTGTTAATAAGATCACCTATATTTTTAGGCACACGCCCAAGTTGAGGGTAGGAGGTCAAATTTAACTGCGGAATATCAGAGGCTTTCAAAAATGATGCAAGGCCCACGCAAGCAAGCATAAAGTCACGCCATATGCTTGCTGGAAGCACTCCACCAAGGTTCTGCGTAGAGGTCATATCATCATGTCCTGTCCAAACACCTGCAGTGAATGAATGCGCCCCTCCAATAAAACATGCGTCGCGACCTTTATTACTGGTGCCGGTTTTACCGTAAGAACTTATTGGCAGCTGGCTTCGTTTACCAGTTCCGTACACCACTACGTTGGTCAGTATTTTGCGCATATTTAACACTACCTGATCTGGGAACACTTTCGCATTTACCTGAATCGGATTCTGGTAGAGAATTTTGCCGCTGGTCGTTTTTATGTTCGATATGGCGTAAGCAGGTATCCTGACCCCTCGGGTGTTAATGATATTATATGCGTCAACCAGCTCAAACAGCGATGTGTTACCGCTGCCCAGCGACAAGGTCAGGTCGTTGGGTAAATGCCCTTTTATGCCAAGCGTACGCGCTGTGTCGATTATCGACTGACACCCCAGTTTGCGGGCCAGCCTGACCGTAGCTGTGTTAACCGAAAAAACCAGTGCATCACTAAGCGATATTTCGCCCTTACTTGCCCAGTGATAATTTTTAGGGGACCACTCATCTATTCTTAAAGGAAGGTCACTTATCGTATTATGCGGCCTAAGCCCCTTATCAAGGGCGGAAAGGAACACAAAAAATTTAAAAACTGAGCCGCTTTGGCGCCCTGCCGTTGCGCGATTAAACTGGGACAGCTTATAGGAAAATCCACCCAGCATAGCCTTGATGGCCCCATATCCGTCGATGCATACAAGGGCAACCTGAGGGGGCACTTGTTTATTTTGCTTTATTAGGTTGTTTATATGCTTTGCCACAACCGCTTCCGCATGTGTCTGCATCCTGTAGTTAAGCGTAGTAGTTACAACCAAATCTTCGCTGCTTGAAGGAATCAGCTGGGCAATCGCCTCCATCACCCAGTCGGTAAAGCAGCGGTACCCCTCCCCGCCATGAGCGCTAGGTCGCAGGTTCTCTCTATGCTTATTTATCGCCAGCTCAGCTTGTTTTTGTGTAACGTATCCGGCTTGTATCATACTGACCAAAACTTTTATCGCACGCATATCTGCCTGATCAGGGTTATTAAACGGCGAGTATTTAGCTGGGCTTTTCAGGACAGCCGCAAGCTTAGCAGCCTCATAAAGCGTTAAGGATTTAGCTGGTTTTTGAAAAAACTTCCATGCCGCCGCGTCTATGCCATAGGTTCCTGATCCGAAATATACCCTGTTAAGATACATGGTCAGTATTTGCATCTTGGAAAAGCGCCTTTCAAGCCACAGCGCCAGCACTGCCTCTTGGATTTTGCGTCTTACCGACCTTTCTGGCGACAGGAAAGCGTTTTTGGCAAGCTGTTGAGTTATGGTTGAGCCTCCTTGAGCATACCTGCGTGCGCGAAAATTTGCCCATGCAGCGCGTAAAAGCCCCCAAACATCAATCCCGCAGTGATCAAAAAACCGCTTGTCTTCTATGGATATGATTGCCTGAGGGACGTAAATTGGAAGCTCTTGAGCCTTCACTGGCTTACGAAAAACGTCGCCATAGGTTGCCAGCAAGGTTCCATCCTCGGCCTTTATTATTATACATGGCGTTCTGGTTGGGGGAGAAATATCGTTTATACTGGGAAGGTCATACAAATACAAAATTGATAGCACAAACAGCACTGACATTCCGGTAAGCAGCGTCGCAAATACCAGCTTTACCCAACCTGACCGTCTTTTAGATGACTTGCCGCGTAAACGAGACTTCTTGCGTCTTTTGGCCATTTTTGTGCCGAAAGTTATAACGGCTCAGTATTGTACATAACCGCTGCATGTACAAGGCAGAAGTGATATTCTGAAACGATACATTTCGTCAGTACGACTATAAACAAATAATGGATTGGAATGATGACGCAGTGATTTTGTCCAAAACTCCATATGGGGAATCCAGCTCAATCTTGACGGTGATGTCAGAAAACCATGGCAAATGGGCTGGTTTTGTCAAAGGCGCCTCTGGCAGGCGAACTCGCTTCGCATTTCGGGCCGTTTTTGAGTGTGGGGATATTGTTCAATGTCGGTGGAGATCCCGTATATCCGATAATCTTGGGAATATGACGATTGAAACTAAGCTTCAGCCGTTTATCCTGGCGCATGCCAGTAAACACAGACTGCTGGCTATTAAATCAGTTTGTGAGCTTTGTCTCAGCTTGTGTCCAGAAAGACAGGCGATAAAGGATATTTACGATCAGCTAACCAAGTTTCTTCGGAATATAGCCAAGCCAGACTGGATCCTCAGGTATATTAGGTTTGAGCTTGGGTTGATGCAACACACAGGCTATGGGCTCAGCCTTAATAAATGTGCTGTTACCGGGGTGAGTGACGGTTTAGTTTATGTCTCGCCTAAGACTGGTCATGCAGTTTGCCAATCTGTTGGTGAGCCATACAAAGACAAGCTTTTAAAATTGCCCGGTTTTCTTGCTGTATCGGGCGACAATCATATCGTCACCTGGCAGGATGTGTTTGAAGGACTAGATTTGATTGATTTTTTCCTGCAAAAGGTGCTCAGCGGATATTCAAAATCCGTCCCCAGAGCCAGAGTTATGTTATTGCAAGCTCTTACCAAAGATTGTAAGAATACTGGCGCATCGGCCGTTTCTAATATGGATGCTTAGCTCAGTGGTAGAGCACTGCCTTCACGCGGCAGGGGTCACAGGTTCGAATCCTGTAGTATCCACCAAGTTTTTTTTTAAGCTAGTCTTTAAGATAAAACGATTCTCAATCAATTGTATCTTACTTATACAATTAGCTGTTGTATTAGTAAAAAACCAGTACTTCGTCACTACCGCCCCTTTGCTTTTCTTGCAATAAGAAAAAAGTCAAAAAAATAAATCATTAATGGGGCTTATGTGTAACAAAGGCTTAATGAAATATTACTTTTACAAGTTGCTTTATGATCGTTTTTATGTTATAATAACGTTCATATTTGAGATAGTATTATGAACATAACACTTACTGATTTTCGAGCTCAGATGTTTAAGCTGCTACCAAAGGTTGGGGCGGGCGAAATTCTAACTATCACTCACAAAAAGCGGGAGTATGCTCTTGTTTCTACTGAACAGCTTAGAAAACTTAGATTAATGGAGGCTTTGAGCAACCTACCTGTGCTTAGCGAATTGAGTAGAGATGATGTGCGTAAAGCCATTGATGATGGACGCTCTTGATGCGTGCAGTTATAGATACTTCGTATCTTGTTGAATTTTTGATCAAGCCGTTTAATGAGGGCTTTAGATGGGTATTTGACGCGGATCTGATAGCCCCAGATTTACTGGTGTATGAACTACATAATGTATTACTTAAAGCGCTAAAGATCGGTCAGGACGATCTTAATAAATTTCAAAAAATACTAATCAATTTGAATCTGAAATATATAAACATTGCTGGAGACGAAGAGAAAATATACCGACTGGCTTTTAAGCATAGCCTATCTTTCTATAACGCTTCTTACCTCTGGTTGGCTGTCAAAAATAACCTTCCTCTAGCAACCATAGACCGGCAGATATTGAAGATTGCTGAGTGTAAGTTCATATCGACTGGAACGGTATAGCTTAAGTGCTGTAGCTGTGACTTTAAAAATCTTAAGCGGCAAAACTTTGGTGCCCGTGGAGGGACTTGAACCCCCACGTCGTTACCGACAACAGATTTTAAGTCTGTAGTGTCTACCATTCCACCACACGGGCAAGCTGCGCAGCAGGCGCGATGGCAGCTTATCCTCCGCCAATGTGAAGAGCAATATTTTTCTAAATTCCCGAATCGATATATCGGATAACTGTAAATTTAGAGCTGGAGATAATGCGAGTTTTCTCTTCAACCAGGCGTTTTGGCAATTTTAGATTAAATCCGGCTTCCGCCTCCAGTACCAATAATGCTCGATTGCACAGCCAGCCATTGTTAAGCACGTATTCCAAGCATCGCCCTATAAAATTTTTGTTGTATGGCGGATCTAAAAACATCAAGTCAACAGACCCGCGACTGATCTTGTCTTTTGGCACAAGAAATAGGTCAGAGTTCAATATAGTGCATTTTTCCACCAAGAACTTAGCGTTTATCTTTATGAGGGCGCAGTTGCTGCTAGATTGTTCTATAAAAATCACCTCTTGCGCTCCGCGCGAAGCTGCCTCTATCCCAAAAGCGCCAGTTCCGGCAAAACAGTCAACAACGCACGCGCCATCAAGCGTTTCTTTACTACCAATATTGGCTAAGTTAGACAGGATATCAAATACAGCCTGACGCCCACGGCCAGAGGTTGGTTTGGCACATTCTATACCAGCGGTTGACAGCCGCCTGCCTTTATACTTTCCTGCAATTACTCGAAGCATTTTGCAAACCGTTTTAGCAAGTGCCTTGGCGCTTTTCTAAGCTGATGAGGAGCTAAATCACCAAGCTTAAAAGGTCCATATGAGACGCGAATAATCCTTGCAACTTTTACCCCTAGATAAGCCATTATCTTCCTGACCTCCCGGTTTTTACCTTCGCAGATGCTGATTTGAAGCCAAGAGTTTAGCCCTAACGACTTTTCAACCTTAACAATAACGCCGCCATACTGAACTTGTTCAATAGTAACACCGAACTTCAATTGCTGAAGGCGTTTAAGGTCAATATGACCAAAAACTTTTACCCTGTAGGTTCTGATAAACCCATTGCTGGGCAGCTCCATATAACGCGCGAAGGCGTGACAATTGGTGATTAACAGCAGCCCTTCAGTATTTATATCAAGACGCCCAACAGATATAACGCGCCCTATTTCTTTAGGCAGATCGGCAAAAACCGTAGGCCTTCCCTGCGGGTCTTTATGAGTAGTAACAAGGCCCTTGGGCTTATGGTAACACCAAACAGCGTACTTAATTTCCTTGGGTAGCAATTTCACCCCATCAACACAAACTGTTTGCTGATGATCGACGATTAAGGATGGCACTCGCGCTATTTGACCATTAATACTAACGAGTCCGTCTGTTATTAGACAATCCGCCTGCCTTCGCGAAGCAGGAAGGTGCATGGCAACGTATTTGCGCAAACTGATCATAGACTAATAAATGTAGTTCATTTTTGAGCGAATTTTTGTATTAAATAAATATTTTTAATAGTCAGTAACATCAATAGTAGATTGAGTCTCAACGAGAAAGTGCTTAATCGAAGATGAAATAATTCGCCAATTACGCTTTCGAGGTTAGAGAAACAAGCAGTTTAATTCTAGCGCTGCTTGTTTCTTTAAAAGAAAGGCTTAGCCCACCATCCTTTGAATATTGCAAAAAGTAGTCTGCTAAGGCGGTTTTTGATGAATGCTCAGACGCCTCGGATACCAGGCCAGCTAAATCGCCGTTAGATAAGAAAAACTCGCCTGTTCCCTCAAGGCAAAATTGATCTTCGGCAAGATTATACAGCTTAAAAATACATTGCTTTCTGGATGAACCGACGATAATGGCCAATAGCATAAAAACGCCTTTGGCCAATTGACTGTGCGGTTGAAGAGCTGAGATATCCAGGCTCAAATGCACGCCCCTGCTGCTGGCATATTCGCCCATCACATCCTTGATTTTCTGCCAGGTAATGCTGTCCTTGGCGCTTATTATTCGAAAAACATTAATTACGGCAATTGCCTTTTTGATGCTGCCCTCAATAGCTGACAATATATCAGGATCTTTGTTTTCAAACGCAACGTCTAAGCCAAGCTTGATTGCCCCAATAGGGGAGGCAACATCGTGGCATAACCTTGAGATAAGAGAGGCGGTTAAATCAGTTTTCAATGTCTACTCCGTCGTCAAGACGCCTTTTTTCTCTGGTTAAGTCCATGGACCTGAGCTTTCTGTGCAGAGCAGATCTTTCCATACCTATAAAGCTTGCGGTCTTTGACACGTTACCCAGAAATCGATTGACCTGCATAAGCAGGTAATCATACTCAAACATCTCGCGAGCTTCCCTCAGCGGAAGGTTAACAAACCGATCCATGTTAACACTTTCGTCAAAAACAGCATGCTTCGGGGACTTGATTTCTGGTGGAAGAGATTCGATGGAGATTTCTTCTTCATCGGCCCCGCCACTCATGATCAGCGTCCATTCGATTACGTTTCTCAGCTGCCTGACGTTGCCGGGCCAGTTATAAGATACAAGCAAAGCCAACGCTTCTTTGCTTATCTTTTTTGGCGGCAAACTGAAGAAATCATTGGCGTTATCAAGGTAGAAATTCACCAGTTGTTCTATATCCTCTCGCCTGTCTTTAATAGGCGGAACCTTTATTGGCACAACCCCTAACCGGTAGTACAGATCTCGCCGGAATTTGCCTTGGTTTATTAGCTCTTCGATGTTACTTGATGTTGAGCTGATCAATCTGGCTTTAATATCAAGCGCTTGTCGCCCTCCTACCCGCTTATAGGCATTTTCCTGCAGCGCTCGCACAAGTTTGGATTGCAACTCGGCCGACAGGTCGGTGACCTCTTCAAGAAACAAAGTACCCTCACCAACCGCGTCCAGCGCGCCGTGAGCCGCTATCTCTCCGTTGAGGTTTTCTTCACCGAACAGCTCTTTTTCAAAAGCGCCAGAGTCCACATTGGCACAGTTGAAAGAAACGAAAGGTAAATCTTGGCGAGGTGAGCAATTATGCACTTCAAATGCTACTGCCTCGACCTCTACGCCAATTGGCCCAGTCACAAGCACGCGGCTGTTGGTACCGGCGACTTTTTTTATCATTTGCTTAATCTGGCTGATATCGCCAGATTTACCTATAAGCTGGTTGTCTCGACCGATTCTTTTACGCAGCTTAAGATTTTCCTCGACCAGCAGGCAAGACTCGGCAGCTCGTTTAACCGCCAACAGTAACTTATCGATAACAAAGGGCTTTTCGATGAAATCGTATGCTCCACGTCGCGTGGCTTCTACTGCCGCGTCTATCGTTCCGTGCCCGGATATCATGATAACCGGCAAATGGGGGCTTTTTTCTTTTATCTTCTGCAGGATTTCTATACCAGCCGATTCATCGGTGCCTATCCACAAATCCAGCAGAACCACCGATGGAAGGAAGCTTTTTAAAGTATTCATTGCTGACAAGCCGTCGTTGGCTTGTTTGACGACATACCCTTCGTCACGCAATACGTCCGAGATAAGGGCTCTTACCTCTTGCTCGTCATCTACTACCAGGACTTCTTGCCTTTGCATAACTACAGCAAATCAATCATTGAATTTTGGGGACAAGCATAGAAACCTTCGCTCCACCATTTGGCACGTTTTCCAAAAACAGCTTACCGCCATGATCTAACAGTATCTTTTTCACAATGGCTAAGCCTAAACCTGTTCCTTTTGAACTCATCGTTACGTAGGGGTCTGTCAGCTTATCAAGGTGCTCTGCTGGAAAACCTGGGCCATTATCTTCAACAGTCACCTCTATGTTGTCGCCTTTATCTAAAGCATTAGCCAAAATTTTGGGCTGTTGTGGTTTTTCAGGCATGTCCCCGATTGCATTGACTGAGTTAAGTACAACGTTGCTAACCGCCTGGTGTAGCATTCTGGCATCACCTTTTACGCTCAGCGTATCATATTTGCAAGCGTTTACAAAAGCAATGTCTGGGTTTGCAACTTGCTGCAGCAATAATGCGTCACTGAATATCTCGACGAAATTGAACTCTGCAAAGACAGGCGACGGCATTTTTGCAAACTGACTAAACTCATTGATAAGCCGCTTGATATCCCCAACCTGACCAACGATTGTTTTTACAAGATTTGAAAAGGTTTCCTGATCGTTACTAATTTGCCCAAGATATTTGCGCTTAAGCCTTCCGGCGGCCAGCTGTATGGGGGTTAGTGGGTTTTTTATTTCGTGAGCAACTCGCCTGGCGACATCTGACCAGGTGGCCATTTTCTGCGCAACAAAGAGCTCAGTCAAATCATCAATTGAAACAATATACCCGTCGATATCTTTTGTTACCCTGACATAGAAAACACGGACTTCTAGTCCTCGTTTTACTTGAAGCTCTTTCTCATATGTACTGCTGTTATTGTGATCCAAAATATCCTTTATCTCAGGAAAAAGCCTGTATATCGGCTTCCCCAGGCATTTTGAAACGCTTACATTCAACAAATTGCAAGCAGCCCGATTAATAAGAAGCACCTTCTTATTATTGTTGAGGCTTATGATGCCGGAAGAGATATTTGCAAGCACGTTTTCAATAAATTTATTTGCGTCATGCAGTTGAGTTTTCTGCAAAGTCAACTCACTGACCATCTGATTGAACGATTTACCCAGCAAGCCCAGCTCGCCTTTAGCGTTATGTTCTGGAACCCTGGCGTTCATATCGCCGCTGCGGATTTTCTCTGCAACGTTGATCAGGCGGCCTATTGGTTTAATCAATTGCCATGAAACGGTAAGCGCCGCGCTTACTGCGGCCAATACTAAAAGCAAACTTACAGCCATGAAAACCGCAATAAACCCAAGCTCTAAGTGCGAGCGTTTGTTTTGTAAATTTTCGTATTCATAAGTGGCTTTCTTAGTTTTCTCCATATAATCAATAGCAGAGTTGTCCAGCTGTCGGCCAATCAAGACGAAAAAGGTGTTACCCATGACTTCTGTAGACGTTAAAGCGCGCGCAAATTGGTATTCTGACCCACCTACAAGAACAACGCCCTGCTGCCAAGCTTTTATCAAATCCTGATGTTTCACAGGCGCAAACTCGGCGGCAAAGCTGAATGGTGACCTGGCAATAACCGCCATGTTTTGATCAAAGACCACTATATCCGCCAGCGATTTAAGCGTTGTAAGCTGTGCCACAAAATTGTTTCTGGCGTCCTCTGAGTCAATAATCGCGGGCAATTGATTTGATATTAAATATGCAACTGTATTGGCGTCCTCGATTATGTTTTTCTGATGTTCTTTAATATATAGCTCTGCCACTTGCTTTGAGGCAGACAGCGCGGCTTTATTGCGCTCGGAAAACCAGCTTTCTAATTCTCCATGAAAAAACGCAGCGGTGAAAATTATCATTATCAGACATGGCAAAATGGCCAGAATAGAAAACCCCAGAATTAACTTAGTCTGCAGGTTTGATCCAGCCAGTCCTGTACGCTTTTCCGACCACAACCGCGCCAGGCGTTGAGCAACTATAAACGCCGCCAGCAACAGCAAAATTGCGTCCAGATAAATCAATACGCTCCATTGATGCTGGCCAATGCTGAAAAAATGTTTGTGGTGAACCACATACGTCAAAGCACCTGAAAAATAAGCCGAAACGAAAACTAAATACGACAGGATTCTTCTTAGCTTTGGTTTAGATGAAAAGCTGTGAAACGCGTGGTAGAATCTGTATATGTGGCTTTGTTTTTTAATCGCAGGCCCTCCTTGGAGGTGTTGCTATTTTATTTCTAAAGGTATTGCGGTTAAGCCCCAGCAATTTGGCTGCCTGAGTCTGATTACCGTCAGTATAGTTGAGTGTTTTATTAATCAAAATCTGCTCAACCTCATGCATTATATAATCGTACAGGCTTGAAGGAATTTTATCCTGGCGGGTTTCGGCGAAATATCTTTCCAGTTTGCCTTCTAAAATTTTCGACAGATCATCTTGCATGACTGCACCCCTCGCCTGCAAAGCTTTCAACCAAACTCAACATATCGTTTATAGAGGACGACGCATTTACTCTACTGCGCAATTCTGCTGCCCCGTCCATTCCTTTTGTGTACCAGCAAATGTGCTTTTTTGCGAGCTTTGCGGCAATTTCACTGCCATAGAAAGCCAGGAAATCTGACATAAAATCACTTAAGTATTTCAGGATTTTGCTTTGATTCGGTTCAGGGTTAACTTCGCCGGTTTTTAGAAAGTGGGCGACATGGCTTAAAATCCAAGGCTTACCCCGGCTTGCACGTCCAATCATGATACCGTCCGCACCTGAATCATTAAGCGCCTCTATGGCCGTATTTTCATCCACTATATCTCCATTAACTATAACTGGTATGTCGACAGAATCCTTGACCTTTCTTACAAATTTCCAATCGGCAGCTCCGCTGTACAGCTGGTTTCTGGTACGAGCATGTACAGTAATCATCTGCGCCCCATTGTCACGTAATATGGCGGCTAGCCTTGGGGCATTTAGGGATTCGCTGCTCCAGCCCATACGCATTTTCACAGTAACTGGCACTTTTACAGCCTTAGCCACGCCGCCGACTATTTTCGCAGCCAGAATTTCATCCTTCATAAGGGCCGATCCGGCAAAGCCCGTAACTACTTTGCGGACAGGACACCCCATGTTTATGTCTATGACATCTGCACCTATATCTTCGTTTATTCTGGCAGCTTCGGCCATGCTGAGTGGGTCATTCCCGACGATTTGGACTATTTTCGGGCTGCCAGAGGCAGGCGACACCATACGCATAGTACGCCCATTCTTACGGTTAATTGCTTCAGAAGCGACCATCTCGCAAAATGTAGGGACTGATCCAAAACTAAGCACGCGTTGGCGATAGGGCAGATCGCTAACCCCTGCCATAGGGGCAAGGAAAACCGGGGTTTCTATGTTTAACGAGCCGATTTTTAGAGGTTTTATAAGCATGTTTATAACGCGCGAAACCCACAAAATCAGAGTATGAACCTAGACAAATCTCTGTTGGAAGCCAAAGCGCTTATGGCGTTCTCTACATATTTGTCGTCTATCACAACAGTCTTGCCCTTGTAATCCTGTACGTTAAAGCTGACCTCTTCGACCACCTTTTCCAAAATTGTATGCAAACGCCTGGCGCCTATATTCTCAACGTTTTCATTTATCTCTGCCGCAGTACAAGCAATCTTGGAAATACCACTTGATGAAAACTCTAAGGTAACGTCCTCTGTTGCCAGCATAGCCTGATATTGCTTAACCAGACTGGATTCCGGCTCAGTTAGTATGCGGATGAAGTCTTTATCCCTAAGCGGTTTCAGCTCAACCCTTATGGGAAGGCGGCCTTGCAGCTCTGGTAAAAGATCAGAAGGCTTTGTGACATGAAAAGCGCCAGAAGTAATAAACAGGATATAGTCGGTTTTGACAGTTCCGTATTTTGTAGAAACCGAGCATCCCTCGATTAAGGGTAGCAGGTCCCGCTGAACCCCTTCGCGACTGACGTCTGCGCTGGAAACCTCGGCACGGGCACAGATTTTATCTATTTCATCGATAAATACTATGGCATTTTGCTCAACATTATGGACGGCCTCGCGAACAATCTTGTCTTGATCCAACAATTTTTCAGCCTCTTCAGCAGCCAGCTTAACTCTAGCCTGGGCAATCGTCATTTTACGTGCTTTGCTTTTGCCGCCAATCCTCAGGCTCTTATTTATCATGTCGGTGATGTTTATCATCCCCATCTGGGCGCCAGAAGCCCCGGGTATATCAAAAAACGGCGTTGGACCAAGCGATGGTTGCTCAGACACTTTAACCTCTATTTCTCTATCCTCCAGCTTTCCAGAATCAAGCATTTCCTTGAACTTACTGCGGGTTTCTTCCGAAGCTTTTTCCCCAATCAGTGCAAGCAGAATGCGCTCTTCAGCCAAGTCTTGCGCTTTCTTATGATTTTGCCGTCGAGCAAGCTCTTTCGCGTCTGAAACTGCAATTTCGATTAGGTCTCGGATAATCTGTTCAACGTCGCGCCCTACATATCCAATTTCTGTAAATTTTGTTGCCTCAACCTTGATAAACGGCGCTTGAGCAAGACGCGCCAGCCTTCGCGATACTTCTGTCTTACCAACTCCGGTTGGACCAATCATCAGGATATTCTTGGGCAGAATCTCCTCTTTAAGCGGGCTTGGTACCTTTTGCCTGCGCCAACGATTGCGCAAAGCCAAAGCTACTGCTCGCTTGGCCTCAACTTGACCGACAATATGTTTATCTAGCTCGTCAACGATCTGCTTTGGAGATAATAGGGTTTTCATTTGTCCTTTCCGGTTAGCTTTTCTAAAGTCACATTTTTATTAGTATAAATACAAATATCTGCCGCAATATCCATGGCTTTGCGTGCGATCTCCTCAGCAGAGAGTTTGTTAATGCCGATAAGCGCCCTTGCCGCAGCTAACGCATAATTGCCGCCAGAGCCTATGGCGATTATGCCGCCTTCTGGCTCAAGCACGTCGCCATTGCCGCTTAGTATCAGCGACGTTTGTCTATCGACTACGGCCATCATGGCCTCTAAGCGCCTGAGGTACTTATCGGTGCGCCAGTCTTTTGCAAGCTCAACACATGCGCGGGTCAGCTGTCCTTGAAACTGCTCCAGCTTGGCTTCCAGCTTCTCAAACAAAGTCAGCGCATCTGCTGTAGAGCCAGCGAACCCCGCCAGTGCGCTGCCTCCGGATAAAGTTCTGATTTTTCGGGCAGTGGCCTTGACTACGCACGCCCCCATGGTCACCTGACCGTCGCCGATGATTACGACTTCGTCGCCCTTACGTACAGAAAGTATTGTTGTTCCGTGCCAAGCGACGAGCTGATCTGAAATGTGTGTCATTTTATGTTTTGCTGTGGTAAACGACAATTATATGCTGTGCCAGCGAGTATAATCAAAATGCTGAAAGAATACGACAGAAATAATGTTTTCGCTAAGATTTTGCGTGGCGAGGCCAAGTGCTCTAAGGTCTTTGAAAGTGACGATGTGCTTGCAATCCGCGATATATTTCCCAAAGCGCCTCAGCACATTTTGGTCCTGCCAAAAGGCGAGTATACGTGCATGACAGACTTTATTGAACATTCGTCTGACGCCCAGATTGCCGCGTATTTTCGTGCGGTTGTTAAAATTGCCAAAGAGGCCGGGCTGAGCGAAAGCGGCTACAGATTGGTAACGAATACAGGTCCTGACGGTTGCCAAGAAGTCCCGCACTTTCACACGCATATTCTTGGTGGAAAGAAGCTTGATGCTTAAACGGCCATGATAACGTTCAAGTTCGAAGAGCCCATAGTCGAGATCGAGAGTAAAATAAACGAGCTTAAGCCGCGTGTGGCTGCTGAGCCCAGCGTTGCAGAGGAGGTTTCCAGGCTTGAGCAAAAATTAGAAAAGCTGCTAATCAAGATTTATGAAAACTTATCCGCTTGGGAGCGAGTCCAGGTTGCCAGACATGGCGACAGGCCCAAAACCCCTGATTATATAAACGCTTTGATTGAGGACTTTACCCCTCTTGCCGGGGACAGGCTGTTTGGCGAGGATTGTGCGATAATCGGCGGCATTGGTCGCCTGGATGGCATATCTGTTGTAGCGCTTGGCCAAAACAAGGGCCATGACACAAACGAAAGGATAAAGTGTAATTTCGGTATGCCAAATCCTGAAGGCTATCGTAAAGCTCGCCGTCTTATGCAAATGGCGGATCATTTCAGAATGCCGCTGATCACGTTTATCGATACCGCCGGCGCCTTTCCTGGGGTTGGTGCGGAAGAACGCGGTCAAGCAGAAGCCATCGCTAAGTGCCTGGAGGAAAGCTTAAAGCTCAACGTTCCGGTTATCAGCACTGTAATAGGGGAGGGGGGCTCTGGCGGCGCGATAGCGATAGCTGTAGCCAATCATATCGCCATGCTTGAGAATTCTGTTTATTCCGTGATATCGCCCGAAGGTTGCGCGTCAATCCTTTGGAAAAGCCGGGAAAATGCCGCAGAAGCCGCTAATGCCTTGCGCCTTACGGCTTATGATTTACTAAAACTGGAAATAATAGACGAAATCATTAAAGAGCCCATCGGCGGCGCTCACAGGCATAACAAAAAAAACATTCAGCTAGTTGGCGATACTATCAAAAGAGCCCTCAGAAATCTGCTTAAGGGTGATATCAGCGATTTTTCAGAGCACAGAAATAAAAAATTCTTAGCCATGGGCAATGCAGGCTTGTCTTAAATTCGTCAACTCATCAACAGCAGCAGTTGGCAAGCATTTGCCGTGAATACATCCTCCGCCCAAGACCCTGTCCCCAGCATAGAAAACTGCAAACTGTCCCGGGCTCAGGGCAAAAGCAGGCTGTTTAAGCTCGACTATAACGTCACTTTCCCCGTCTAAAGGTATTATTTTAGCTGGCATAGGGGATTGAGCATAACGTGTTTTGACAGATACTTCCTGTGGCAAGCGCCCAGGGTCAATAAGCCAGTTAACTTCTTGTACTTGGAATTTGTTGTACTCCAGCTGACTTTGCTCGCCCACAATAAGCCGATTGTTTTCAGAATCCATATCAACGACAAACAATGGCTTGGATCCGGAAACACCCAAGCCTTTTCGTTGGCCGATTGTATAGTTCCACAGCCCCGCATGTTGCCCAACAATATTGCCGTTTGTATCGACAATGTCTCCAAGCTTTGGCTGGCAGCCAAGTACAGATTTATAGTCGCCGCTTGGAATAAAGCAGATATCCTGACTTTCCTTCCTATCTGCTGTGCAAAGCCCGAACTCGGCGGCCAAACGCCTGACCTCTGTTTTACACTTATCGCCAAGCGGGAATACCAAAGACTTTAGGGTCTCTCTTTTCACCCCAAACAAAAAGTAACTTTGGTCTTTGGTCATATCAACCCCTTTATAAAGGCCGATTTCACCGTCTTGATCTTGTGCTGTTTTTACGTAATGTCCAGTTGCCAGCGCGTCTGCGCCCATGCCAGACACTGCGTCAAACAACAGGCCAAACTTGATTATGCGGTTACACTTTGCGCAGGGATTAGGGGTGATCCCACTGATATAACTGCTTTTGAAATAATCGATGATGTTTTTGCTAAACTGATCTTTGAAGTCAAAAACATGATGATCTATTTTTAACTGATCGCAAGCACGCTTAGCGTAATCTAAGGAAACTTTGGCGCCCTCGCTTTCACAAAGAGACATCGTAACGCCAAACACTTCATGCCCTTCTTTTTGCAGAAGCGCAGCTGTGGTGCTGCTGTCAACCCCGCCCGATAAGGCAACTGCTATGCGTGACACAAAACTTATCAATCAACGATCGCTGGATGCTAGCAAACATTACTGAAAAAATAAACGAACCGCTTAGCTGCAGATGTTTTGCGCTTCTTGTTCAGGCAAAAAACATACTTATTAACCATTTGTTCATTTGACAGTATTATATTGATAATAGTGCAAATAGAGGAAAGACGATTATGAATAAGAAAGTATTATTGAGTATGGTAATAGTTGGTAGCTTTACTATTGTTGACAATAGTATGGCAACTCCAAAGTGGCTTAATGACATTGGTAACTGGTTTAAAGGTGCGGAGAAAAAAGTTGAGAAGGTAGTCGGAAATGTTGTGCATGAAGTAGAACATGTGGGTGAGCAAGTTCTGAAAACAGGAGGACGGCTGGCTGGGCAAGTTGTTAATACAGTAGGGCGTGTGGCTGAGACAGGTGCTAACATTGTCGCACAGCATCCTGAAATTATTAGTGCCCTTGCAAAGTAGTTATTCGTTTTACGAGTAACATCTACTCAGGTGTTGTGGAAGTTATGGTCTGATGTGGGTTTTCTTGTTGAGGCCCACACAGAGCATAACTCCCAACGCGATCATGAAGGTCATCATAGAACTGCCTCCGTATGAAACTATCTGAAGCGGTATGCCAACTACGGGCAGTATTCCCATGACCATTCCTATGTTTATGAATGCATGAAGACCGAACATTACCGAAATACCACTAGAGACTAGCAGGCCAAAGCGTGATCCGGATTTTTTAGCTATTTTCAGCCCACTAATCACTATAAAAGCATACAGAAGGATAATGGCCGCCCCTCCAAGAAACCCAAGCTCTTCGCAGATTGTGGCAAATATGAAATCGGTGTGTTTTTCGGGCAGAAAGTTCAGTTTAGATTGAGTTCCCATCAAAAACCCTTTCCCCAAAAAACCGCCTGATCCTAGTGCGATTTTGGACTGAATAATGTGATATCCAGAACCAAAGGGATATTTTTCTGGGTTAAAGAACGTAAGAATGCGGGCCTTTTGATACTCGTGCATCATTGGCCATATAAAAGGCAATGCAAGCACCGCCGGTAAAAAGCATAAGAAAATACGCCTAGGCTGCTTTTCCACAATCAGCATCATGAACATGCCTATGCCGGCAATAATTGCCGCAGTCCCTAGGTCTGGCTGCTTTAATACGACAAAAAATGGCACGGTGATGATAAACAGAGGTACGGCATATCGTTTAAGTAGTCCTGACCAAATAAAACTCTGTTCTTCCAGGTTAATGTCCGAGTAATATTTGGATAAGGCTAAGATGACGGCAACTTTCATGACTTCAGATGGCTGAAGCGTGAATATGTAAAGATTCACCCAGCGTTTAGCGCCCATACCGGCAAATCCGGCCAGTTCTACTGCCATCAAAAGTACCAAGACGATCAGGTAAAAGTGGTAAGCCCAAGTATGCCAGAATATGATGCTTGAATTGGCAATAAGGATCATAAGCAAAAACAGCCCGCAAAACCTAGTCGCATGTACCAAAGGCTTGCCAAGCCAGATTCCTCCACCAGTGTTGTACTGATAGGTTGTGCCCAAAACGGCCAAAACACATACAATGGCAATCAGGCCGACATGGTTCTTGAGCAGAGGATTAATTGTCAGCAGGTTTTTCATTTGCTTCGATATAATCAAACACTTGACGAGCGACTGGAATACAGGACAAAGCGCCAGATGTTCCATGGTCAACCACCACCGCAACTGCGTATTTGGGCCTGTCTGCGGGGCCATAGGCTATAAACAAAGCGTGGTCTTTATACTGCCACGAATGCCCCCTCTTGTCCGATAAAGATACCACTTGGGCTGTTCCGGTCTTGCCGGCTATGGGATATCGGGCGCTGTATCCACGGGCATATCCGGACGATCCTGGTTTATTGCATACCCAGAACATCCCGTTTTTAACAATCTCAATGTGTTTAGGTGAAATCCCCAAAGATTCACGTGGTGACATCTTACCTTTACTCAGCGTCGGAAAGACTCTATATCCGCCATTGGCGATCTGGGCTGTCATAACGCATAATCCTATTGGCGTGACAACAATTGAGCCTTGCCCTATTGCGGTTAGGACTCTCCGTGCAGCACGCCCCCCGCCTGAAGGCTTGCCAATTAGTATTTTCCCAGACTGTTCATGTGGAACATTTACTTCTGTTTTATCGCCTAACCCAAAGACTTCAGCCATTTCGGTAATATCGGAAAGTTTAAGCCGCAGCCCTAGGTTATAGAAAAAAACATCACACGATGACGCGATCGCTTGCTCTACATTAACATATCCGTGGCCAGCGTGCTTCCAGCAATGGAATATGTGATTACCAAGTCGCATGTATCCTGGGCAGAATATTTTTGTGTTCCTGTCTATCACGCCAGCCTTTAAAGCAGCTAGTGCTACAATCGGCTTGAATGTAGACCCAGGTGGGTACAGCCCCGCAATCGACCTGTTCATCAATGGGTTGGTAGAAGCTTGCATTACATGCTGCCAGTACTTCTGATTGCTTGTAAGTTTATTGGGATCAAAGCCAGGCACCGACACCATTGCCAGAATATGCCCGTTTTCAATGTTCATTACTACGCATGACGCTGCTTTGTGGACCGAAAGCAACTGGTACACAAGCTTTTGCAGACCCGCGTCTATGGTTGTTTCAAGGTCCTGGCCACTTTCGGCTTTATCGTCGCAAAGATCCTTAACAGGGACGCTGCGTGCGTTGACTTCGGTCTTTTTTACCCCAAACTCCCCAGCAAGCATAGGGTCAAAGTGTTCTTCTATGCCAGTTTTGCCGCACTTATATTCCAGCGGTAGAGCTTGCTTAGTTGACGGGGCGGACATATATCCAACAATGTGGCAAGCTGATGCTTCCAGCGGATATACTCTGTAGTAGTAATTATCCAAATACAAGGTTTTGTATTTGTTTAACAGTGGCAAACATTGATTCGCCTGAGCCCAAGCCATCTCGTCTTTTATAATTATATGGCTGTACGGCGGGGTTTTTCTAGCTTCCTGAAAAAGATCAGGCCTTATAAACTGCACGGCCTGAGGATCCGCTAGCAAAGACTTAATATCGGACTCTAAGTCTTTTCTTACGCTACTGTCGCCGACCAGGCGGTATTTTGCCCCTGTGAAGGCCAGTGGAATATTGTTTAAAGCGATAATTCGGCCTCTTTTGGGTATTATAGGTCTTATACGAATTCGATTTCTGTTGGATAGTAAAGCATACTTTTCATGCTGTACCACTTGCAGATAATAAAGCCGCCCAATCAGCACAATCGTTAGTAAAACGGTCGCAGATATTGCAAACCTAATCCTGTCTGTAAAAAGCGTATCCTTAGGCTTTTTACGCATACTTTAAGGGTTCTTTACGGGAAAACAAGAGCACATACGTTACTGGGTACAGCAGCATAGTGGCCAAAAACTCCAACGCTGTTTTGGATGTAGTAAACTCAATCGATGAAACCGTAAGCAATTCTTGCAGATAATGCAGTGTTGGCATGATACAGGCTAGTATCATCAAGAACAGAGCGTACACTACAATAAAACCAGCGTCGTACAGGATCGCGCTTAGGGCATTTACTGCAATGCTTAGCATCATCACCCCTATCAACGTTAAGCCGCAGAAACTTCCGCTAATCAGATCGGTATAAATGGATGCGATACCAATCTCGATAGTATTAAAACTGGGGCGTCTGTACACAAGGTGGTCAAAAAAAAGCAGCAACAGAAACATCTGCGGGTTTACTGGAGCAGTCAAAATATTGACCACTGAAAACAGATACAGGGTCAGAATGATAAACAAAAAGCGCATAGCCTCTGTAACCGCAGCAAGAAAATCAGCAGAATCCTACCGAGTATCTTATATCAGCTTAAGGCGGCTGTAGCCATTGCTATGTCTATATTATGAATTCTGACGTTTTACTTTCTCAACCTCATAAGCTTGTCGAAAGCAATCGCTAGCGAGCCGTTTCCTGCGACGTTACAGCCTGTTATGAATGGATCGAACAGGACATACAAACCGGTTATTAATCCCAACATATCGGCGTTAAATTCAAGATATTTTTGTAGTACAGGCAGCATTACAAGGATGCCTCCACCAGGGACCGCTGCTACGGCGAATTTAGCCGCAACAAAATGCGCCGCAAAAATTAAGTATGTTGCAAAGTTTGGTAAATCCTTACCGAATGAAATCAACATTACTAGTGCAATAAATGGTATAAAAAAGCAATCCCCAATCAAGTGAATATTCACCGAGCATGGGGCGATAATTCGTGCATTATCTCGGTCGATAGAGTTTTCCTCAGCCGCCTTAATCGACAAAGGCAAAGCCGCCGCGCTTGACATGGAGCCAAATCCAGTTATGGCTGCTGGCAATATATTTTTTAGGTAATTGCTATATATTTTTAAGCTGCCAGTCGACAGGGCAAAAAGCTGAGCGAACACATATCCGTATGCAGAGATAAGGAAGATCAGCATAACCGCTAAATACTCGGACAAAATCTGTGAGATTATTCCGTCTCGACTGAGTTTTACCACCGTTCCGAATATAAAAAGCGGCATCAGTGGTACCAAAACCTTAAAGAAATATTTTATGAAGGTGTTCAAAAAACAGGACAAATGCTCATGCGCTTTGCGAACGCTTGCGCCAAGTTTTGTGCCTAAGTCTCGACGAGCTATTACGGCATAAGCAACCCCACACACAACCGCAGATATCAAAGCGATGTCGTTTGAGATGATTTTAGGTAAAAAGAAGCAAAACAATGGCGCGAAAGAAGCAGCGCTGCTTGCAGAAATTGTGTCAATCGACGATATAAGGCCAGCGCTGACGCAAGATGCGCCAAGAAAATAAGCAATAAGCGTATTAATAAAATTTGAACCCACTATAAGCGGGATTGCTATGGCCAAAGACTTAACAGAGCCAACGCCAATTCTGCAGATAGACGTAAAAATCAAAGAGAATATGACCAAAGGCAAGGCAAAGATCATACACTCTTTAATAATCAGGCTTATCGAGTAAAAAAACGCGCCAACACGGTCAGGCAGCAGCCCGCCTAACAAAAAGGCCAAAAGTGCTGAAGCTAAGAAAACAGCAGAGGCTGCAAAACCCTTCATAATCTAGCCACACAAAAATAAACCGCAGCAAGTTTAAAACAAAATTCGATTAAAAAACACAATTTTAGCTGAATGACTGCTTAAATTTATACTAGCCATTGCTGTCGCCATTCGGAAAAGAAATCAAGTGGATAGCTTTTTATATATGGGGCTCATAGACCTGAGTCTTTTGACGCTTTCCACGGTTTTTTGGGCAACGTACATAGCGTCATCCTCAGTGGTAAATCTGCCAAACCCAAACCGTATGGCCGTATGTACTAGGTCTTCACTTATGCCCATTGCCTTAAGCACATAAGATGGCTCCAGCGTATCAGAAGTACATGCTGAGCCCGATGAAACAGCCACTTCAGGCATTGCCATCATCAAACTCTCACCCTCTACCCCAGCAAACGATATGTTTAGGTTGTGCGGGACGCGTTTATCCTTATGGCCATTCAGGTAAACCTGCTCAAGGTTTTGGGCTATATACTCAAAAAATCTGGATTTAATACGGCTAATGTTGTCGTTGACTTCGTGCATTTCGGTACGCATAAGCTCACAAGCCTGACCAAGCCCTACGCACAAAGGAACCGGTGTTGTGCCTGGAAAAAGCTGACGCTCTTGCCCGCCGCCAAAAATCAATGGGCGAAGCTTTACCTTTGGGGATGAGCTAATATATATAGCGCCCACCCCCTTTGGAGCATAGATTTTGTGTCCAGAAAGGGTCAATATGCTGATGTTGTCTTTTGCAACGTCTATATTAATCTTCCCAATTGCCTGAGCGGCATCGGTGTGAAAAATCACCCCGCGTGACCGGCAAATCTGACCAATCTCACGTATTGGTTGGATTGTGCCGATCTCATTATTAACCGCCATTATTGAGACCAGCAGCGTTTTATCGCTGATAAGCCGTTCGACAGCATCTGGCTCTATAATCCCATCGATTGTCGGCTTTATATAGTTTACCTCAAACCCCTCTTCTTGCAGAGCTTTACAAGACTCCAGCACGCATTTATGCTCGATAGCAGAAGTAATAATATGGTTGCGTTTTTTGCCATAAAATCTGGCACAGCCAATGATGGCGGTATTTGCGGCCGCGGTTGCCCCCGAAGTAAATAAAATATCCTTGGCCTGCGCGCCAATGATTTGGGCTGTTTGCTCACGCGCTTTTTCTAAAGCTGTGCTGGCTTGGTAACCAAACTCATGGTCAGAGCTTGGATTGCCATAAATTTCACAAAAATACGGCAGCATAGCCTCAAGAACGCGAGGGTCGCACTGGGTTGTCGCCTGGTTATCGAGGTAAATATTTCTCATTTTGCTTGCTTTTGACGGCCAAATGTGCTAATAACATAATATTAGTACAAACATTGCCCAATTAGCACAGTCTAATACTAGGAGATTACATATGCCAGAAGTAATTTTTGATGGTCCTTGCGGCCGTATAGAGGGGGTATATCACCACAACCTATCCCCGTCTGCTCCGCTGGCGATTGTCCTGCATCCACATCCGCAGCAAGGCGGCACAATGAACAATAAGGTAAATTTTACGATTTACAGGGCTTTTGCCGATTCTGGATTTTCCGTAATAAGGTTCAATTTTCGTGGAGTTGGCCGATCAGAGGGCGAGTGTGGCAAGGGCGAAGGAGAGATTGCCGATGCAACAGCGGCTCTTGATTGGATTCAGATGGTTAATCCTGGGCAACGTGACCTTTGGGTAGGCGGGTTTTCGTTTGGCGGGTGGGTTGCTATGCAAATACTTATGCGTCGCCCGGAAATCAAAAATTTTGTGACGGTCGCGCCTCCGGCAAATCTGTACGATTTTAACTTCCTGGCCCCATGTCCTATTCCAGGCATGATTGTTCAGGGGGACGGTGACAATATCGTCTCTGCCGAGGAGGTCACCAAGCTGGTGAAAAAAATACAAGCCCAAAAGAAAGTTGATATTAATTATGTAATCATGGAAAAAGCGGACCATTTCTTTAAAGAAAACCTTGAAACGCTTTCTGCCCATATCAAAAGCTATCTGGCATCAGAACTGAGTCGCGGTAAGAAAAAGGTTGCTAATGTCTCGTAGCTTTAGGTCTTCGTTCTTACAAGAGGCTTACGAGCGCGGATTTGTTTACCAATGTACTGATATCGACGGTCTTGATGACCTTTTGTCAAAAGAAAAGATTACTTTTTATATAGGCTGTGACGCTACGGGCGACAGTTTTCATGTCGGACACCTTGTACAGATTCTTATATTACGTTTGCTGAGTAAACATGGGCACAGGCCAATACTGCTTATTGGCGGGGCAACGACCAAAATCGGTGATCCCTCTGGAAGGGATACTGCTCGGCCTATATTGACCGATCAGGAGATCGCTTATAACGCAGATGGTTTGCAAAAATGCCTTGAGCCCTACCTGAAATTTGGTGAGTCTGCAAATGATGCATTGCTAATAAACAATGCAGATTGGCTGGATAAGCTCGAGTACATTTCCTTTTTAAAAGATGTCGGAAAGTATTTTTCTGTTAACAGAATGCTGACATTTGACACCGTCAAATCCAGGCTGGAGCGTGAGCAGCCATTAAGCCTGCTAGAGCTTAACTATATGATAATGCAGGCTTATGATTTCTTGGAACTGTTTGACAGACATCAATGCAAACTGCAGATAGGTGGATCTGATCAATGGGGCAATATTGTTTGCGGAACCGAACTGATCCGTCGTGCCAGATCGGCCAGCGTTTATGGCTTAACCACTCCACTACTTTCAACCAGTGACGGCAAAAAAATGGGCAAAAGCGCAGATGGAGCTGTGTGGCTGCGCGCAGATAAGCTTTCGCCTTACGATTTTTGGCAGTATTGGCGTAATATAGACGACCGCGATGTTGGCAGGTTTTTGCGTTTGTTTACTGATTTACCGCTCGACGAAATACAGCGCTTAGAGCAACTTCAAGGGCAGAGCTTGAATGACGCGAAGATAATTTTGGCGGATGAAATTACCAGGCTGACCCATGGGCGCGAGAATCTTGAGGCGGTAAGGACAACAACTCAAAGCCTGTTTGGTGATGGCCCAGTAATAACCACTAACGAATTCTTGAACGGTCCGGTGTATGAGATGGATCGTGAGACCACCCTTGGGCGCCAGTCAATAGTTGACCTTTTCGTAAAAACCAACCTGGTATCGAGCAGAAGCGAAGCAAGGCGCCTAATCAAAGGTAAGGGGGCGTATCTTAATGATGAGCCAGTTTTCGATGATATCTTGATTATTAAGGCCGAGCATTTTGACGAAAACTCTACCCTGCGCCTATCCGCCGGCAAAAAAAGAATCGCCGTAGTGAAATTGGTTTAGCCTAAGCGTAGCTCTCTGCAAAGCGCTACCGGTTGATTAGTTTTACTTTGCAACAGAAGTTTTTTTTATAGAAAGCTAGAACTAATCATTTCTAGTAAAATTTACCCACTAAGATCGCACCTATCTTCTTGCTTTCCTGCAGGGTTGCTAGCGTCTTTATTGAGGTTCATAACGACCCAGATCAAGCCCCCTGCGACGGGACAAATATGCTACTCCAAATATGCTAACTCGATAATACAGCAAGATCACAGTTCTAAACGATCGCCTAAGTAACTTAAAACAACAAAGTGCTTCGCTTGAAAATAGCGTAAGCAGGTTAAGAAGTCGTTCGCTTGATCCAGATCTTCTAGACGAGCAAATCAGGAAAATACTTGGCTGGAACGAAAAGGATGAGATCGTAATAGTAGACCCAAGCTATAAATTCTGACTGCATGGCCCAAAGCTTTGTTATGTATTAGAGTCAAAATCATATCCGTACCTTTGCAGAGTGTCAGGATAAATTTTGTAAAAAAGTGTTGACTTCTGAAAATTTTTTTTGTAAAGTATTAATGGTTATTGGAATTTATATTAGGAGAAATTATGATTACTAAAAAAACTTGGTTGGTTGGTAGTATTGCTTTATTAGGTTTAGGTGGAGCTTTTGATAGTAATGCTACTCTCAGACCGGACGGTCGTTGGACGGATGTAGATGAATCGTTAATGAGTGCTCCATCAGCTGCAACACGATTTGATGCGCTAGAGGAGCATGAAAAGATAATATACAATTGGGAGGATAATCCTTCTCTTGCACATATGAAGTGGATTAAAAAAGCGGGTGCAACTGAGTTGGGTACGCTCGGTATGTCAGAGTTTACTCAGGATACAGACAGCTTTTTGCTAAAAATATCAACTAAATCGCCAGCTAGCCTTAAAGAAAAAGGGGTTCACCTTATAGCTGATATGTTCTTTCATGAAAACGTATTTACTGCTTATCAATTTTTAATAGTTGAATACGCTGCTATGCGCTGCGCTGGTTACGATAAACAAGACGTATTTTATCGTGTACTTTCCGAAGCGATAGCAAGTAAGAAAAAGGATCCTTCCAGCCCTTTCGAGGAGGATAGTATATTTAAATTTGATTCAATTGGTCGTATTATTGACAAATTATTTGACGAAAAAGAAAAATTAGATCAATATTGTCAAGCAATAGCTCAAGTGCATGAGTTATTTGATTGATATTTTTAGACAGTTTTTAATAACAGAGGGCCTCGGCCCTCTTTTTTGTTTCCCTAAGAATATCAGCAGATATTTTTTCGCCTAATATATTTAAAAATAAATCTTCAATTTGAAATTGCGCTTATCTTCTTGTTTTCCTGCAGTGCCGCCTAAATCCTTTAGATTATATATCAAGCCGCTATGCTGTTAGAAGATACGGCGTTGTCCAAAAGCTCAGCGGCTTTGCGGATTTTTTTGACAACATGACCGGTTCCTGCCGGTATCAAGCGGCCAACCATGACGTTCTCTTTAAGCCCCGTAAGCTCATCGACTTTGCCCATAGTTGCAGCTTCCGTCAGCACGCGAGTTGTTTCTTGGAAAGACGCAGCAGAAATAAACGATTTGGTTTGTAAGGATGACCTAGTTATTCCTTGCAGGATTGGCCTGTAAAATGCAGGAGTACCGTCATTCTTAATTGCTTGATCATTTATGGCGCCTATATCCAGCCTATCTACCAGCTCGCCTACAACCAGCGGAGTGCTGCCAGCGTCAAGAACCTCTACTTTTTGCAGCATTTGACGCAGAATAACCTCAATATGCTTATCGTTTATATACACGCCCTGCAGGCGATAAACGCTTTGGACTTCATTAACAAAATGGTTGGCGAGCGCCTCAACACCCATGGTCTGAAGTATATCTTGCAAAGCAAGATCGCCGTCGATAATAACATCGCCTTTCTTAACCAAATCCCCCTCTTGCACAGTGACGTGCTTTAGCTTAGAAACCATATACTCGGCAGGAGGAAGATCTTTATTGGTAGGATTGATCACAATTCTACGCTTGCCCTTATAGTCTTTGCCAAATTCAACCGTACCGTCAAAATCGCTGATTACTGCGCGATCTTTTGGTGCGCGAGCCTCAAACAGCTCAGATACCCTAGGCAGACCACCGATAATATCTCGCGTTTTACCTGATTCGCGCGGCAAGCGCGCTAAAATGTCACCAGCATGAACCTCTTCGCCGTTGTTGACGGAAATAATACTGTCAACAGATATATAGTATTTCGCTTCCTGGCCATTTGATAGGATTATAGGATTATCATTGCTGTCAACGATTAAGATTTGCGGCTTAATATCAGCTCCACCAATGGTTTGCTGACGCCAATCGACTACTACTTTAGTGGAAACACCCGTCGTTTCATCAATAACTTCACGTATGGACACGCCGTCTATGAGATCAATATACTTCACACGCCCCGATTGCTCGGTAATGATTGGAAGTATGTATGGATCCCACTCGGCCAATTTCTGACCGCGTTTGACTTGGTCTTTATCGTCAACCAATAAAAACGACCCATATGGCAGCTTGTAAGACACGATTTCCTTGCCTTTTGCATCGATAAGCGCGACCTCAGAGAACCGGTTAGTTATGACCTTTCGGCCGTTTCTGTCTTTAACCAGTTTTCTGGCCTTTACCTTTACTTTGGCGTCTGTCAAAGCCTCGATCGAGGACTTATCGGCTCCGCGCTGCGCGGCCCCTCCTATATGAAAGGTTCTAAGTGTCAGCTGAGTTCCTGGCTCGCCAATGGATTGCGCCGCGATAACGCCAACGGACTCTCCTTCGCTGACCAAGGCTCCACACGCCAAGTCTCGTCCATAACATTTGGCACAAGCGCCATGCTTAGCAGCGCAAGTAAGAGCAGACCTGACTTTTACCTCAGTAACCCCGGCTTGAGCGATTTTATCCGCACAACCTTCGTCTATCATCTCACCAGCTGCAACGATAACAGTATCGTCATCTGGATACTTTACATCATCGGCAGCAACGCGGCCAAGGATGCGGTCCAACATGGACGACACGACCTCTTCCCCGTCAACCACATCCGAGATCATCAGACCATCATGTGTGCCGCAATCACCTTCAACCACCACACAGTCCTGAGCCGCATCAACTAACCTTCTGGTAAGATAACCAGAGTCAGCTGTTTTCAAAGCGGTATCGGCCAACCCTTTGCGGGTTCCGTGTGTTGAGTTGAAATATTCAAGCACCGACAACCCTTCTTTAAAATTGGACATAATTGGCGTTTCGATAATTTCTCCAGACGGTTTGGTCATAAGACCGCGCATACCAGATACCTGCCGCATTTGAGCGGCCGAGCCTCTTGCCCCAGAATGCACCATCATGTACATCGGATTTTCTGGCTCACCGGGCTTGGCCTTTGATATATCCGCCATCATAGCTTCGGCAACTTTGTCCGTACACTGGGACCAGACGTCGACAACTTTATTGTACTTCTCACCATAAGTGATAAGCCCGTCCATATACTGACGCTCAAACTCTGCCACTTGCTTACGAGCCTCGTTGATAATCTTGTCTTTCTGCTTAGGCACGATAAAGTCATCCTTGCCAAGCGACAGCCCAGATACAGTAGAGTACTTGAACCCCAACTGCATAAGCTGGTCAGCAAAAATCACCGTCTCCTTCCGCCCGCAATAGCGATAAACCTCGCCAATCAAGGTATCTATGTCTTTTTTCGCGAAGTGCTTATTAACCAAAGAAAAACGCAAATCAGCATGCTTGGGCAGGATTTGGGAAAGTATTACCCGACCCGCAGTTGTTTCCACACGCTCCAGCCCATCCGTTCCGTCGCTGTTTGTCAGGCGAACCCTGGTTGTTATTTTGGAGTGCAGGGTTATCTGCTTTTGCTGCAAGGCTTGTTCTATTTCACCTATATCGGCAAACAGACTGCCTTCACCGGGATCTTTCTCACGAGCCATCGTAAGGTAATATATGCCTAACACGATATCCTTGCTTGGCACTATGATTGGCTTACCGCTCGATGGACTTAGGATGTTATTAGTAGACATTATCAAAACGCGGGTCTCCAGCTGAGCTTCAACAGATAAAGGTACGTGCACAGCCATCTGATCGCCGTCAAAGTCTGCGTTGAAAGCCGCGCACACCAGCGGATGCAGCTGGATAGCTTTTCCTTCAACCAAAACTGGCTCAAACCCCTGAATACCCAGCCTGTGCAATGTAGGCGCACGGTTCAGCAAGACTGGATGCTCACGAATTACCTCTTCCAGAACGTCCCAGACTTCGTCACGCTCTCTTTCCACCATGCGTTTGGCATTCTTTATCGTTATGGCATGGCCGTACTTCTCAAGCTTGGCATATACAAACGGCTTAAAGAGCTCAAGCGCCATCTTTTTAGGCAGGCCGCACTGATGAAGCTTTAAAGTTGGACCGACAACGATTACCGAACGGCCAGAGTAGTCCACTCGCTTACCAAGCAGGTTTTGTCTGAACCGACCTTGCTTACCTTTAAGCATATCGGACAGCGACTTAAATGGACGCTTATTTGCTCCAGTAATGACTCGTCCATGTCGGCCGTTATCAAACAGAGCATCAACCGCTTCCTGAAGCATGCGTTTTTCATTTCGAACAATGATATCCGGGGCACGCAAGTCTATGAGCCGGCGTAATCTGTTATTTCGATTTATAACTCGCCGATACAGATCGTTCAGGTCAGAAGTCGCAAAGCGTCCACCATCCAGCGGAACCAAAGGCCTAAGTTCCGGTGGAATTACCGGGATGCAGTCAAGAATCATCCACTCCGGCCTGGTACCCCATTTGACGAAACCTTCTATCAACTTTAGCCGTCTTATAATGCGTTTGCGTCGGATTTCAGACTGACTTTCATTCAGCTCTTGGCGAAGCTTGATCAACTCGCCCTTAAGATCGATCGACGCCAGGATGGATTTAAGCGCCTCTGCTCCAATGCCGGCGGTAAATGAATCTTCGCCATATTCTTCTGTGGCGCTGTAATACTCATCTTCATTAAGTAATTGATACTGCTGTAATGGCGTTAAACCGGGCTCTATTACGATAAAACTTTCAAAGTACAAAACCCGCTCCATCTCCTTGACGGATATGTCGATCATCAAAGCGATTCGGCTTGGCATAGATTTAGTGAACCATATATGCGCAACCGGGGATGCAAGTTCGATGTGGCCCATACGCTCACGGCGAACTTTTGATAAAGTCACCTCAACGCCACATTTTTCACAGATAACGCCGCGATACTTCATGCGCTTATATTTGCCGCACAAGCACTCATAATCTTTCACCGGGCCGAAGATCTTTGCGCAGAACAATCCGTCTTTTTCTGGTTTAAACGTTCGATAGTTTATGGTCTCGGGCTTCTTGATTTCGCCATACGACCAAGACCTTATTCTTTCCGGACTGGCGATAGAAAGCCTGATAGCGTCAAAGCTGTCTATTTTATTGATTTGACCGAAAATTTTGTGTAACTGCTCTGCCATTGTGCCTTTCTCCCTTAAGAGTTGCCTTCCAAGAATTCAAGATTAAACGCCAAAGCGTTCAGCTCTTTCACCAAAACATTAAACGACTCTGGCATGCCGGGCTCTATGTTTTGATTGCCTTTTATGATGGTTTCATAGGCTTTGGTTCGCCCCTCTACATCATCTGACTTAACCGTAAGCATTTCCTGCAAGGTATAAGCGGCGCCATATGCCTGAAGCGCCCAGACTTCCATTTCAACGAAACGCTGCCCACCAAACTGCGCCTTACCGCCAAGAGGTTGTTGAGTAACCAAACTGTAGGGGCCTACGGACCGTGCATGCATTTTGTCATCGACCATGTGATCCAGCTTGATCATATAAAGGTGACCTACCATAACCTCACGATCAAAGTATTCGCCGGTTCTGCCGTCGATAAGACGAACTTTGCCAGTAGGACTGCACCCAGCCGCCTTCAGATTCTCAGAGACTTCGTCATTACTGGCGCTGTCAAATACCGGCATTGCCATAGGCACGCCCTTGGTTAAGTTAACCGCCAATTCTGCAATCTCACCGTCATCCAGCTTATCTAGCTCTTTTTTATCCGATTTGGCGGTATATATCTCTTTAAGCTGATCCCTTATAACGTCTAAGTTTTCTTCACTTCCCGTCATGCTTAGCAGGGTTTTCTCGATCTGCTTGCCGAGGCCATGTGCAGCCATGCCCAAATGAGCCTCAAGGACCTGACCAATGTTCATACGCGACGGAATACCAAGCGGATTAAGGATTATGTCTATAGGCGTTCCGTCCTCCATATACGGCATATCCTCGACCGGCACTACTTTTGAGACAACGCCTTTGTTTCCGTGGCGACCGGCCATTTTGTCCCCTGGCTGAATCTTACGTTTAACGGCCACGTATACCCGCACTACTTTAAGAACCCCCGGGGCTAAATCATCCCCCTTGCGCAGCTTTTCAATCCGATCGTCAAATTTCTTTTTAAGATTTTCGGTTATCGAGTCGAATTGTTTAATCAGCTTTTCTATATCTTTAGCCGCCTCTTCGCCCTTTATCTTAAGCTGACGCCATTTGCCTCTACCAAGGGTGGACAGCATGGCACCTGTAATCTTCTTGCCGACCAGGCTTTTATCTGGAGAGGAAGCTACAGTCTCACCTTTAAGCAGTTCTGAAAGCCTGAAATAGAAATCTTTTTCTATAATCTCTTTTTCCGCTTCAAAATCTTTGGACAGGCGATCGATTTCGACTTGGTCAATAGCCAAAGCACGCTCGTCTTTTTCAAGCCCAGTACGCGAGAATACCTTCACGTCGATAACTGTGCCTGCCGCCCCTGGCGAAACACGCAACGACGTATCTCGCACATCAGAAGCCCGCTCACCAAATATTGCGCGAAGCAGTTTTTCTTCTGTCGACAGCTGAGATTCGCCTTTAGGGGTAATCTTACCCACCAGAATATCGCCGGCTTTTACCTCTGCGCCTACGTACACTATTCCGGCTTCATCAAGGTTATGTAAGGTCTCTTCGCTTATGTTAGGGATATCCCTGGTAATCTCTTCATTACCAAGCTTGGTGTCACGAGCTATAACCTCGAACTCTTCGATGTGTACCGAGGTAAAATGATCATTACTGACCAGCCTTTCGGATACTATAATCGCGTCTTCGAAGCCTAATCCTTGCCACAGCATGAACCCCACCATGACGTTTTCGCCAAGCGCTAACTCACCCAGCTCTGTTGACTGGCCGTCGGCTATGATATCTCCAGTCTTTATCACATCGCCCTTTCTGACCAAAGGCCGCTGATTGATGCAGGTATTTTGGTTAGAGCACTCGAACTTACGGAGGTTATATATGTCAACGCCAACTGACGAGAAACTGCGCTTGCCTGTAGTTTTTATAACGACACGATTGGCGTCTACTTGATCAACCACTCCATCCCGTTTGGCTACGATTGTCACGCCAGAATCCCTTGCAACCGCGCACTCAACGCCCGTTCCAACAAGCGGTGCTTGACTTCTGAGAAGCGGTACTGCCTGTTTCTGCATGTTCGACCCCATCAAAGCACGGCTGGCGTCGTCGTTACCAAGCGCTGGTATAAGCGCCGCTGCTACAGAGACTACTTGCTTAGGCGAAACGTCCATAAGATCAATCGATTTTGGCGAAACAGTGATTACATCCCCGTTTTTACGGCACACCACTAATTCACCGACTAACCTGCCATCACCGGCAGTCTCTGAATTAGCTTGCGCAATCGTATACTTTGCCTCTTCCAAAGCCGACAGATATACGATCTCGTCCGTCACAACGCCGTCGTTTACCTTGCGGTATGGCGTTTCAATAAATCCATATTTGTTAACACGCGCAAAAATCGCCAGCGAGTTTATAAGGCCGATATTCGGGCCTTCTGGGGTCTCAATCGGGCAGATTCGCCCATAATGAGTCGCATGGACGTCGCGAACCTCAAGCCCAGCGCGATCACGAGATAACCCGCCTGGCCCCAGCGAAGAAATTCGTCTTTTATGGGTTACTTCGGCCAATGGATTGGTCTGATCCATAAACTGAGACAGCTGAGATCCGGCAAAAAACTCTCTTACAGTGGCCGAAACAGGCTTCGCGTTAATAACGTCATTAGGCATGGCGTTTTCTATCTCAACGCCGCCCATCTTTTCCCGCACGGCACGCTCTATTCTGGATAACCCTATACGGAATTGATTTTCAAGCAGCTCGCCAACGGCGCGTACCCTGCGATTGCCAAGGTTATCTATATCATCAACCTCGCCTATTCCGTCTTTCAAGTCGTGCAGGATCTTTACTGAAGCTACAATATCCCTTTTGGTAAGTACTCTTGGCGTATCGTCATGTTCAAACCCAAGCCTGGCGTTAAGCTTTACGCGCCCCACGGCAGACAGGTCATACCGCTCAAAATCAAAAAACAGCCCGCTGAACAGCAGCTCTGCGCCTTCTATGGTCGGGGGCTCACCCGGGCGCATTATCCGGTAGATATCCGCAAGCGCTTCTTCCCGGCTGTTGTTCTTATCAGCCGCCAAAGTATTTCGTATGTATCCACCAACGTGTATATTGTCGATAAACAAAACATCCAGCTCGTTGATTCCTTGCTCTTCCAAAAACTTAAGGCTTTCTTCAGTAAGCTCATCCCCAGCTTCCACCAGAACCAATCCGTTGGACATGTTTACGATATCAATTGCGCTGTACTTACCAACAATGTCTTCCGGCTGAACAACCAATTCTTTCAGGCCGGCTGACTCTAGCTTTGACAGCACTTTGTTGTTAACCTTGGCGCCAGCCTTAAGCACAACCTCGCCCGTCTTGGCGTCAATTAAATCCTTATCCAAGCTAACGCCTGCAAGCGCTGCCGGGAAAAACTCCCTTCGCCAGAAGCTTTCGCTCTTGTTATGCCGGTAGTGTATCCTTTTGTAAAAATAAGAAAGAATCTCTTCCTTGCTCATACCACAGGCTTGGGATTTGTCGAGTGGCTTGCCGGCTTTTTCGGCTTTAACTATCGCTTTTTCAGTTTCGTCAGACGGCAACGCCATCAGCAAAGTCGTCACAGGAAGCTTGCGCTTGCGGTCTATGCGAATGTTGATGAACTCTTTGGCATCAAACTCAAAGTCAAGCCAAGACCCACGGTAAGGAATCACATGCCCGGCAAACAAGAACTTACCGGACGCGTGGGTTTTCCCATTATCATGATCAAAAAACACCCCAGGCGAGCGCTGCATCTGCGAAACAACAACCCGCTCAACACCATTTACAATAAACGTACCGTTAATCGTCATGAGCGGAATATCGCCCATATAGACGTCTTGTTCTTTTATATCTCGAACAGAGCGTTTGCCGGTATTTTCGTCGACGTCCCAGATAAGCAGCCTGAAAGTCGCCCTAAGCGGTACTGCAAACGTTAATCCACGCTGACGGCATTCATTTTCGTCGTACTTCGGCTCATCAAAATAATATTTTTGAAAATCTATCTGAGCTCGACCAGAATAGTCTTTTATCGGAAAAACAGACTTAAAAGCAGCCTGTAGCCCTTCGTCAACCCTGTTTTCTGGCGAGACGTCGGCTTGCAAAAAACGCTCATAGGAATGGCGTTGCAGTCCAACAAGGTTCGGCATATCCATTACTTCTTGAATTTTGCCGAAATGCTTACGCAGCCTTTTACGCTCGGTAAAGCCTTTTATCATTGTTTGCTCCAGTTTTGTTTACAGAAAGCCCATCGCTGAGCGACGGCACACCGCGCCCTCGGTATAAAAGAAGGGTATTGCACAGATACAGATCGTTTTAAAACTTAGTTAATTATTATCAGACTAATTAGAAATATTAAAGAGATATTTTATATAAAAAAACTAAAAAGTTATATTTTTAAAATAATCTGGTCGATTTCATCAACAATCAGTCCTTCATCTGATAAAGCTCAGTAAGGATTCTAAATGCATCTGGATCTGGCGCGAGATTCCAGACAAGCGATGTCAATAATTCCCTATAATACCACTCGGCGAAAGGTAAAACTTCCGAACCGGAGTAGCAGTATTCAGCATTTGATATGCGCTGATTAATATACTCGATCCAGCCTTCTTTTTCACCAGCCAAGTGTCCCCACCGAGCAGGTTCTCCTGTCTCAAGCGACACGCCAAGGTCGCTGCATTGTTCGACGAATACTTTACCATTTACCAATCGCACTCCAGTGATGGTGGCAAATTCTTCGGAGTAGGACCAAATTTCGCTAAAAGTAAACTTTGTCAGTGCTTCCGAAAAAGATTGAGGCGTAAATTCTTCAGCTACAGAAGAGGTGGCTTCGGGAGAAACAGGGATTAAACATCGCGCTAAGGCGCTCAATTTTTCTGCATCATCTTGTGGTCCTTGCCCCATTAATTCTGTAACTTTTGCTTGAATTTTCGTGGAAACTGTTTCGTATTCGTTTGAGCAAATTGCTTTTGTAAAAGGATTTTTAGAATAAATGGACCAGAAAGGATCTTCTTGACTACTACTCAAAGACGAAAACCCAAGACATAAATGACTCCCGTGAAACAGCTCATGCTTAAAGATCAAGCGATGATTCATGTGATAACTTTCTGCTTCATAGCTCTGACAAGAAATTGCATAAAGATCAAACTCTGAACCAATTTCTGTATTAAAAACTAAAACCGGATAATTCATGGCAAAAAGAGACTTTTTCGCGTTATATAACGATGATAAAATGATGATCAAGCCAGCGTTTTGAGGCGCACGTAATTCGTGTGCCGCTAAAAACATCACAAAACTTTCTCGTTCCGTCCTAGACATATCAGGTACGATGCCCTCGACAAAATGATGTAGCGTTTGTGAATAGCGCTCTTTCTCTGAATCAATTACAGCAAGTAATACCGAACCACTAAATCCGGTCTTAACCTCTATATAAAACGACGACTTTTGTAAAACCCTTCCCCAAGAAACAGCTATCTGTTGTTGGTCGTCAACTAAATTTCTAAAAGCAGCCGGACTCTTTAACCCCTGCTGTTCTAAGCAAGCCATGACGCTGTCAAACGTTATTAGCATCAAGTTGTCTGGCGAAATACCAAATCTGTCGCTGCCGGCAGGGCATCTTGATACCGGTCTTGCAAAATCGGACAGCTCAGCCAGAACAGGATCGGAAGCATTTGCAATTTCTTCGATCTGCCTTCGATTTACACAACCCAGGCAAACCTCATCTCTGTATTTACACCAATTAATAAAACAACAATTTTTAGCGCTCTGTCGAAACTCAGAGTGTAATGAATCATCACGAAATGGAGGAGTATAATTTAATGATCCAAAAAATCTACTACTCTCATCCTCTTCCATTTTAGGTAAGTAATTACGATCTAAAAAGCTGAACGTCTCATCCACAGCCTCACTTAGATTCGAAACGTTAATTCCTTTATCATCAGCAAACGCTTGCATTTCTTGCACAATATTTTCTTTAACTTGTTGGCAGCACTCAATTACCGCCGACCTATTCATGTCGAGCCAGACATTTACGATTCTTTCATCCCGAACTTCGATGTTAACATGCCGGAATTTTTCCAAAGCCGCCCGTCCCTCAGGAGATAACATCGGGAATAAATAGTCTCTAACTTGATCAAAATTTTCCGCTGACGAGAACTTTTGAATCAACGGATCTGGTGCAGCCGAATAGCAAACAGACGAAACTGATATAAATATGGCGGTAAAAATCTTTTTCATTTTTTGTAATTAATAAAATTTAAGCAGCTATATCATTTGGCGCATTATTTTGCAAATAGTTTTTTTAATTTATTTGTCAAAGCAAGTTCAAATCATCCTGAAGCCAGCGACTTATGATGCTGTTAAAACCATGCTTGTTGAAAAAGCTATATGCTACATCGGGCACAATTTGGCGGCGAACAAGGTTTTCAATCGGCGTCTCAATAATAAGATCTGTCCTTAACGTAGACAGTTTTTTTGAAATATAAGCGTCCTCTTTGTATTTGACGAGCCTTTCCCTAACCTTAATCGGTGTAATTTGGTCAGGGTTGGCAAATATACTATCCAGTGACCCAAATTGTTGCAACAACATGGCTGCGGTTTTGGGCCCAACTCCGGCTATCCCAGGGATATTATCACTGGCATCGCCAACCAATGCTTGAAAATCAATCATCTGATGCGGGTATATTCCGTATTTTTCGAAAACACTTTCGCTGGACAAAAATTTAGACTTCATTGGATCGTAAATTTCGACATTGTCGCCCATCACCTGAATTAAATCTTTGTCAGACGACACGATTTCTGTCAGTAAACCGGACTCTTTAGCTTTGGCGGTATAGGAAGCAATTAAATCATCGGCTTCTACTCCATTTTCTTCCATATGTGGGATGCCCAGGACGTCGCATACCGTCCTAACCATTGGGAACTGGGGGATAAGATCTTCTGGCACATCGCCTCTGTTGGCTTTGTATTCAGCGTATATTTCATGCCTGAAAGTTTTTCGGCCAGCGTCAAAAACAACGGCAATATAGTCATGCTTATGAGCGTTTGCGATCGACAGCGTCATATTGCAAAAGCCATACACAGCGCCAACTGGCGTTTGGTCGTATTTGCTGATCAGTTTCGGCAGAGCGTAAAACGCCCGATATATAAAACCAGAGCCGTCAATAAGTATAAGCTTCATAAATCTATCGAACGCAATTTCTGCCTTATTATGTCGTCTAGCTTATCTTTAGGTATAGCACCTTTTATCACAGTGTTGCCTAGCACGATTATAGGCGTGTCTGGATCAGGGATTAAAGACATTACTTCATCAAAGTTTGATTTAAGCTCTTGTATAACAGCAATGCTGTTAACAGCCTGCTTTGCTAGACTCAGGTTCAAGCCTGCGCGAGCCGCCGGAGTCCAGCAATTTGGCATCGCTTTGGGCTTTCCTTCCATATCTTTAAAGTACTGTTCGGCGCTTGCTTTAAAGGCCCAATATTTCCCCTGGGAATGGGCCGCCAGCGCCATAGCAGAGCAATCCAGCGACAGCCTGCCATGCACAGGAAGCTCTTTATATACAATTCTAATTTTCTTATATTTTTTAGCCATAACACTCAGGTCGCGCAAGACTCCATAACACTTTGGACAAAGACAGTCGGTGTAAACGACAATGGTAAGCTTTGGATTGTCTGAGCCGTATGAAGGGATAAAAGGCCCGCGAACTTTAATGACTTTTTTGTCAGGGACTGTTGGAGTTTTCCTTGAGCTTAAGGCGTAATCGGGGGGAAAGCCCTGACATAAAACCAAACAGGCAGCAAGTGCCGCTGATTTGATTTTAAGCTTTTGTTGTGGATTTCGCGCGATGTGAATATTTATGCCCGATAGGTCAGATTAGGCGGATAATTTAATCCGACCCTTAGCGCGACGATCACGAAGCACTCTTCTGCCGCCAACAGTCTGCATTCTAGAGCGAAAGCCATGGCGACGCTTGCGGACAAGCTTACTTGGCTGATAGGTCCTTTTACTCATAAACGCCTCAACACGTTGCTGTTAAGGGCGATGCTACACTATGTTGCCAACCGTGTCCAGAGCCAAAACAAACTCCCTGCATGTAATATATCGTTGACGCACTCGCTACATCAGCAACCCGAAATGGTTGAATCTGAAACTTTATGATAAAATAGCCCTCGTTTATTCTCGTGCGGCTTTCATGTCTTTGCGTAAATTTTTTTGGTCAATTACTGTAGCTTGCGTAACGCTTATAACACTGTCAATTTGCGCGGCTGTAGGGCTGTTGTTTTCCGTTAGGCACTACAGCGCGGCGATTCCTAATTACTCGCTTATAGACCACTATACGCCCCCGCTGGTAAGTCGGGTTTACTCTGTTGACGGGAAGCTTTTATCAGAATATTTCATGGAAAAGCGGGTTTTTGTGCCAATCGACACTGTGCCGCAAAAGTTAATCGATGCTTTCCTTGCGGCTGAGGATAAGACCTTCTATCAACATAAAGGGTTGGATTTTCTTGGGATCATAAGGGCGGCAATTATCAATTTGGGTAATATTGGTACAGGAAAACGTTTGGTTGGCGCTTCGACAATAACACAACAAGTGGCCAAAAACATGATGACCGGTAATCGGGTCTCTTGGATCAGAAAAATCAAAGAGGCCCTTTTGGCCATAGTTATCGACGCCTCTATCCCTAAGGACAAGATACTGGAGCTCTATCTTAACCAGATATACCTGGGCGTTGGGGCCGATGGTACTGCTGCTTATGGTGTTGCGGTTGCTGCTCAATCTTATTTTGACAAAGCTTTGGATGAATTGACACTTGGCGAGTGTGCATATCTGGCAGGCCTAGCGAAGGGCGCCGCCAATTACAGCATAAAAAAGCACTACGCGCGGGCAATAGAGCGTCGTGACTGGGTAATCGACCGGATGCTTATGAATAAATTTATATCCCAGCAGGAAGCTGACGCTGCCCGACAGGAACCGCTAAGCCTTACCCCAATTGAAGAGCGCCAGCTGTTCAAAGCAGACTATTTTACCGAGGAAATACGGCGGTTTTTAGTCAGTAAATTTGGCACAGACAATGTCTATAAAGCCGGATACAGCGTACATGCAACTTTGGATCCGGAACTTCAAAGCCTGGCTGAGCAATGCCTTTGTGACGGTATTTTAGAGTTTGATCGCAAATACGGCTGGCGCGGCCCAATAGCCAACATAAATTTGTCCAAATACGCGGATGAACTTAAAAAAATCGCACGAACGCTGCCTAAGTTGGGCAACGGCTGGACGATTGCATGTGTGACGGCGCTTTACAAAGATAATGCTGAGATTAAGCTGATAAACGGCGCTGTTGGCAAAATACCACTGGCGGAGCTTAAGTGGGCCAGAAAAAGCCTGGGTAAAAGCCTGCTTGGGCCGCAAGTTAAGCTGCCATCGGATGTTTTGAAAATTTGCGATGTTGTATGGGTCGAAGCAATCAAAAACGGCAGCTTTGCCCTAAGGCAATTACCCAAGGCTCAGGGCGCTATTATCGTAATGAATCCGCTTAATGGCCGAGTGTTGGCTATGCATGGAGGATACAGCTATGCCGTCAGCGAGTATAACCGCGTAACCCAGGCGGTAAGGCAACCTGGCTCTATAATCAAACCGTTCATATATTTGACGGCTATGGACTGTGGGTTTGAGCCTATCTCTATAGTCCGAGATGAACCTCTGTCGATTGAGCTCGGCCCAGGTCAAGAAGCTTGGACGCCACACAACGTTACCAACAAATTTTACGGAGATGTAACGCTCAGAAGCGCGCTTGAGCGCTCTATCAACAATGCTACAGTCGCGCTGTCTCAGGAAGTTGGGTTAGAGGCCATTGCCAGAACCCTGCAGAAACTTGACATCCTTCAAAGCCCTAACATTTATCCGGCAACGGTTTTGGGGGCTGGCGAGACTACGCTTATGAAGCTAGCGCGTGCCTACTGTATCCTTGCCAATGGCGGCAGAAGCGTTGCTCCTGTGCTTATCGACCAGGTACAAGATAAAAACGGCCGCGTGATATTTAAGGGTGACAGAAGGATATGTGAAGGGGTCATGCACATTGGCCCGATGTCAGACGCGCCTCCAGAGATAACGGACGACACCGAACAGATGTTTGATGCGATAAGCGTCTATCAAATTACCCATATTCTAGAAGGAACGTCCAGGCGTGGCAGCGCAATAAGGGCCAGGCATTTTGATTTTCCGTTTGCATGTAAAACTGGGACTACCAGCAATAGCGACGACACTTGGGTTTTTGGCTATACCCCGAACCTGGTCGTCGGCATATGCATATTTTTCGACCAACCAGAGTGTTTAGGTGAGAAAGTCCTTGGGGCCAACTTACCTTTGCCAATCTTGATTAAGTTTTTTGAAAATATAGGATCTTATTACAAAACAGCGCCTTTCCGCGTACCCAAAGGCGTTAAGTTTCAAAGGGTGGATCTGGACACCGGCCTGCCCAGCAGTGACGAAAAACACTCAATCTACGAAGCCTTACGCGAAGAGCCTTTGGATAGAACGAGAATTCATATTATTGGCACCAACGGCAGCACTCCCTCACCATCTGTAGACACTATCAGCAAAGCCCTTGAGTGAGATAGCGGTAAGCGAAGAATGAATTGCCATTATCCTAAGACAAAAATTGCTCGCTGAGGACCCGGTCCTCTAGTTTGTGGTTGCTGTCAAACAGTAAAGTCGCCGACCTGTCAGGATCCTGCTTCACCGAAACCGTATATATATCCCTAAACTCAATATGGTCGGCAACTACGCTGACTGGGCGCTTTGGGGCCTCTAGCACTTCTATTTCAATTACTTCAGAGTTTTTAAGCAGGGCTCCCTTCCATCTGCGAGGGCGAAACGTGCTTATAGGGGTTAACGCCAACAAATCCGAGCCGATGGGAATTATCGGGCCATGGGCAGAGAGGTTATAGGCCGTGCTGCCTGCCGGGGTGCTGATTATTATGCCGTCACTGATTACTTCGTCTAAACGAGTAATACCGGATATTTTTATTTTAAGCTTAGCGGCTTGGCGCGTCTGCCGAAAAAGATATACCTCGTTGAAAGCAAAAGCACAGTGCCGTTGGCCTTTTGCGTCTGTTCCCTCCATAAAAAGCGGATGCAATATGCTGGGCACAGATGCAGAAATCCTGGCCGGAAGGTCATCAAGTTCTTTTGTGTTAGTCAGAAAGCCGACAGTTCCGTGGTTTACTCCGTATATAGGCACGTTGCAGGAGATATTCTCGTGTATTGTCCTAAGAATAAAACCGTCTCCGCCCAAGGCGACAATGACGTCAGCCTCGGCTGCGTCACAGTTACCATAGCTTTTTGACAGCGACTTTATAGCTTGGGCTGCACGATCGCCGTCCCCAGAAAAGTGTATACGCATAAAGGTGCTTTGGTCACAACAAGCTTTAACAGGCCCCTTCTATACTGCCGCAACGAATTTATCAAGCGCAAGAAGAATTTCTGCGGTTAGGCCGTATTTGCCCAAGACCGCCTCTGCTTGATAGTCGCCGATATCTATACAAACTGTTATTTCCGCCCCAGTTTCTTCAGGGGTAAACTGCGCAAGCGTTTTTTGAAGTTGTTTAAGCTCTTCCTTCGACCTGCAGATAAGATGCAATGAGTCGATTTTTCGCGTTACAACGTCTTCTATCGCTTCTATGCTTTTAGCGCCTAAACGCAAATCCTCTTCCTGCATTTTACCATATACAGATGTCCTGAGCATTTTACCAATTTCAAGCAGGCCACGGCTTTCGGCCAGAAGTTCAGAAAATACTACAACGTCAAATGTACTTTGCAGATCGGACATTGTCACAAACGCCAGCTTCTTGCCGTTATTGGACGTTTTGGTTCTTACATCAAGAACAACACCCGCCACATAGCAATGCTCGCCAGGATTGCTTTTGAAAAAGTCTTTAAGCTCGGACGAGCCGTGTATAAACAATTTGTCCAGATATTGTTTATAGCTTTCCAAAGGATGCGAAGACATGTAAAAGCCAAAGGCCTTAAGCTCATAGCTTAACTGCTCAAGGCTGGACCACCTGGGGCTTTCGGCGAAAAAATCCTTGTCGTATTTGACTTCGCGCTTAGTCTCAAAAAGGTTCTCTTGAGGCGAATTTTGCATTTCTTGTTGCTTTTGGCCTATCGCCAGGGCTTTTTCTACATTTTCGAACAATGTCCTTCTGTTTGGATTGATGCTGTCAAAACAGCCGGCGCTTACAAGTCCATCGAAATGCTTTTTGTTAGATACTTTGGAGTCAAATTGACTTGCTAAATCTACTAGTCCCACAAAAGGTCGACCAAGCTCTTCCCGCTTGTTGGCAATGGTCGTCATTGCGGCCCCACCTTGGCCTTTTATGGCCGAAAGGGCGTACCTGATGGCAAGTTTGCCTTCTAAAGGCTCGACCGAAAACTCTGACTCTGACTTATTTATATCGGGCGGCAGCAGGGGAATTCCCATATTCTGAAGCTCTTGCTTATAGGCGCAAAGCTTTTCCGTATTGCCCATATCAAGATTCATTAAAGCGGCCATAAACTCGACCGGGCAGTTGGCCTTAAGGTAAGCGGTCTGATACGACAGCAGCGCATAAGGCGTTGCATGGCATTTGTTAAATCCATATCCAGCGAATTTGCTTATTTGGTCGAATAATTGGTTGGCCAGCTCAGGCTCGACGTTATTTTTTTCGGCCGCACCTTCCACGAACCTTTTGCGCTGAGCGTCCATTTCCTCCTTAATCTTCTTGCCCATCGCCCTTCTAAGTAGGTCAGCCTGCCCAAGCGTATAACCGCTTAGGACCTGGGCTATTTGTATGACCTGCTCTTGATAGACCATTACTCCATAAGTTTCTTTAAGTATTGGCTCAATAATCGGGTGGGCATAGACGACCTTCTCTTTGCCGTGCTTACACGCTATGTACCTTGGGATGTCGTCCATCGGGCCAGGTCGATACAATGCCACCAAAGCAATCAGATCTTCAAAGCGATCTGGGCGCATATTCTTGATAACATCTTTCATCCCGCCGCTTTCGACTTGGAACACGCCCAATGTCTCAAGCCTGTCGAAAAGATTGAACGTCTTTTTATCGTCTAGAGGGATTTCCTCGATTACCATATCGATCCCTCTCTTTTTAAGCAGGTCGATCGTTTGCTGAATGACCGTAAGTGTCTTCAGCCCAAGAAAGTCAAACTTTATAAGGCCAGTTTGCTCAACATACTTCATGTTAAACTGGGTAACGGGGATATCGGATTTAGGGTCGCGGTAAAGCGCTACGGTCTCTTCCAGCGGGTCTCGCCCTATCACCACCCCGGCCGCATGGGTTGAAGCGTGCCTATACAAGCCTTCCAGCTGAATCGATATATCGACAAGCTGTTTAATATTGGGGTCGTCCTCGATATATTTTCGCAAGGCTGGCTCTATCTTAATCGCTTGCTCAATCGTCATGTTAAGCGTGGGATTATTGGGCACCAGCTTACATATCTTGTCTACATACATATATGGCAGCTGCAGAACGCGGCCCACATCGCGCAGCACAGCCCTAGCTTGCAACTTACCAAATGTGATTATCTGGGCAACCCTGTCGTACCCGTATTTCTCCCTGACGTATTCTATGACCTTGTCGCGGTGCTTTTGACAAAAGTCAATGTCGAGGTCCGGCATAGAGACGCGCTCCGGATTAAGAAATCGCTCAAACAGCAGCGAAAATTTTATAGGATCAACATTGGTAATAGTAAGCGCCCAAGCGACAACCGAGCCAGCCCCAGACCCTCTGCCAGGGCCGACCGGGATATTTTTTGACTTGGCCCATTGCACGAAATCAGCAACTATCAGGAGGTATCCGCAAAATCCCATTTGGATCAGGACTTTTATTTCGTATTCCATTCGGTCGTGGTATTTCTTGGCAAAATCTTCGAACTCTGCGTCGGTAATACCATAAAGTCTTTTGGCCGAAACCAAGCGTTTCTCTAGGCCTTCTAGGGACTTACGCCGCAATTCGCTTTCCTCCGTCTGCCCCTCGGATACCGGGCAAGTCGGCAGAACTGGCTTCTTTTTTTCGATAACAAAAGCGCAGCGCTGTGCAACTGTTGCCGTATTGTTGATCGCCTCTGGCAGGTCGTCGAACAGGCTTCGCATCTCGTCGTCCGACTTAAAATAATACTCTGGGGATGAGGTTGCTCGTTGTGACTCAGCTAAAGTAACGCCTTGTCCAATGCATAAAAGCACATCGTGCGCTTCATAGGTTTTTGGAGAAGCAAAAAACACGTTGTTGGTTGCAATCAAGGGCAGCTTTTTATCAAAGGCCAAATTTACTAAATCGTCTTCGATCTGTTGCTCTATGGGGTCATTATGCCGGGATATTTCTATATACAGGCGGTCGCGGAACAGCTCGCTTAATATATCGGCACATGATAAGGCTATGTCTTTTTTGCCAGAAGCAAACATTTGCCCTATTTCCCCATATTTACCGCCGCTTAGTGCAATCAGCCCATCTGTGCGGTTTTGAAGCTGCTTTAGCGTAAGTTCCGGCTCATTTGGATTTGGCGACTGCAAGTAATATTCACTTGCCAGTTTTATCAAGTTTTTATAGCCAGCTTCGCTTTGGACCAGCAGGATCAGCTGATATTGGTTGTGTTTTCCACCGGCAGACGTTGGCATAAATTGGTCTTTCCCCATTAATGACCGCATATTTAAAGCGCAGCCAATGATCGGCTGGATGCCACTTTTTGCACATTCGATTGAAAATTCCAGCGCGCCGAACAGATTGCCAAAATCGGTCAAAGCAACCGCTGGCATGCGACTTTCAACACATAGCTCAACAAGGTCGTGTACCTTAAGCGCCCCTTGCGACAGCGAATATGCAGAATGCGTACGCAGGTGTATGAAAGGAAGTTTGCTCATATGGCTAGCGTGTGTATCTTAATGTTTACTAAACCTTATATTTGATGGTAAAACAACCCCGTAATTGCTGGCGTTAAGCGTCTTTATCTGGGGCAGCTCATTCAAAAAAAACTGCATATGCCTGAAGAAAAGCGGGCAAGGTTACAATCCCGCATTGCCGTTTATCTGTTGTTGAGGAAGGGCGATGAAGTTCTTCTCTCGCTCCGGCAAAACACTGGATACCGAGACGGAAGCTGGAGCATGGTGGCCGGACACGCTGAAGAAGGCGAAGGCATAATTGACGCCCTTATTCGCGAAGCAAAAGAAGAGGCGAATATCGATATAAAACGCGATGACCTGGAAGTTGCTCACGTCATGTATTTTTATGGCGATCGTCCTTATGTGTATTTTTTTATTATCTGTAAAAAATATTCCGGAGAAATTCGTAATATAGAGCCTCACAAATGCGGAGGCCTGAAATTTTTCAAAGAAAACAACTTGCCGCCAAACACTGTAGAAGCGGTAAAAGCAGCAATTGAAAATATCAAAAACGGAAAACTTTTTAGCGAAGTTGTTTTATCCCACGGCTGAATGAATCAATATCCAGATCTCAAAAGTAAGAAAAAGAGCGCGATTTTGTATATATAGCTTTAAGCCTTCGCGATTTTTTTGTGCAGCCGTACCGCTGATACTCAGCAAATCTTTAGGACTTGTTTTAGCGTTTTTTGGCTTTGGAACCACAGATTATCTTAAATAACTTTAGCCCCTCATTTATAAGAATCGTTTTGTTTTATAAATGTGAGGCGAGAAAAGCTCCCACTTCAAGAACCTTTAGACGCTCATCATTTTTCGTGCCTTAATTTAATCAGCCGCATTCGCACAGCCACACAAGTCTTGCGACATAGGGTTAACGATCATATAAACGGACTGATACAGCAATGTCTGCTAAAAACTCTAAAAGCCCAAAAGGAAAAAATCCGAAAAGAATAAATTAATAATTGTCCGAAAAAAGTGCTAGGATACCGCCCTGTTTGAGATTTTTTTCTTATGATGTTTTTGCAGCCAAAGTTCGTGCAATTGTTGCATTTCTTACTTGAACGGGCGGTTTTCTGTGTTGTAGAACTACGACAATGTTAAGTATATATTGCATTTTCAGAAAAGGATTTTCATCAAGATTTTCACTGGCGGAGTAGCTCAGTTGGTTAGAGCAGCGGAATCATAATCCGCGTGTCGGGGGTTCAATTCCCTCCTCCGCTACCAAGATATTTACTGACTTTATGGGTAGTTTTATTTTTTAAGATTGTTTAGATATTTATAATTTGTACAACTGGTGTACAACTTTTGTGATTAGGTGACGGAAGCTTTTATGGGATTGTGATTATATTGTTTAGCATTGATTAATGCTATGCTCTCTATCAGAGAGCTGTTCGCATCAAAGTAATGATTGGAGTATAAGTCGTCATAGAACAAATATCTATCCCTCCTTTCACTTTCTCTAAGCGAGCATTCTCGACCTTGAGCTCTCCATCCACTATCTCCAATGTCCTCTTCATAACAGCCTCTCTAATAAAACCAATCACACCCTATCAGTCAAATTATACTGACTTACTTTTGACTACTTTTTTCCATTACCATTTATTCCTAAAAACATAAATTTTAGAGTATGCCGTTTTTGATGTTTTTTTTCTGTCTTACTGTCTCATCTCCTCTAAAATGGTTGTACAATGCGGATTTTGCAGAGACAAGTTCGTAAAAAAACCTTTGTCTTGAGACAGATCTTCTGTCTCTGCAACAATGCTGTTTTGGCATTTTGTTTCAGCATTTTCCCCATCCTAGGGCCAAAAAACAAACACTGAGGAAGTAAGACAGTTTTTTGTGTAAAAAACAGAACATTTCATTTTTAGTTAGTATCATTCTTTGTAGAGTTTTGTTCAACAGCCTCATGGTTGACAGGAAGAATAACATATCTGTTTTGCATGCCATCAATTCTGACACGTGCATTTGCTCCATCTTTTTCTTGCAGCATCCCTTTTTTATGTAGTGCATTACGTACTGACTTTACGCTGTAGTATTTGCAAATTTCGTCTCGGAAGACTTTGGGGATGACATAGTAGACAGTTTGTTCTTTACAGACATTTACATATCCCAAGGAGTTTTGTATCACTGACTGCCCTGGGTATACTGCCAATTTCCCATCATCTGTATTTTTAGTGATCTTTTTAAATCTGTCTTGATACTGTATTAAGTAATCCCTCACATGCTGAACTATTTCTTCCCCCTCAACGTTCTTCTTCCCTCCTCGGCCGCTTAACCAACGAGCAAAGTTAAAGCTTATCGATTCTTCAATCTCGAATGTTTCAGGCAGCACCTTAAGCCTAATAGCCATAGTCCCAGCCACTTTGAGTACAGCAAATGACTCTGCTACTCTAAGCACTTGGCTATCGGCATCCGCTAATTTAAACTTCGAAACCAACCCATCTAACGCTACTTTATAGAGTTTGTATAAACTATCTGCAAACCCCGGCGTCTCGGATATTAACGCAACCAGCCTACTCATAAACTCATAAGCGACTACGCTAGGATACTTAGCAGCAACATCTTTAAGATGATTGGCAAACTTAGCAGCTTGCTCTCTACGTTTGGACGAATCCGTAGGCTCAAAATCATGTAAAGTGTTAAATATCCCAATCTCATCAGATATGAGCGTATCTATCTCGATAAACCTTACCTCCATGCCACCTTTAACTTTATCACCAGTCTCATTTAGCGTGTCCTCTAGCCCACTCTCACCACTACTTAAAATATTTAAACGCCAAGACTTGATCTCTTTGAGCTCTGAATCTTTGCTGAATCTTCCCTTACTCCTTCCGTTAGAGATCATGTAAATCACTGGGCCAAACTTCTTGACAGCCAACTGGCTAAGTTCATCAAGAGCCAAAAAGCCATCATTGTGGAGCGTAAGAATCCCTTCAAGGGCATTGTCAGTAAAGCGCCACTGCATTAAAAACTGCTTAAGGTGTCCCCAAATAGAAGCAGCTATTTGAAGTGCAGTCGTCTTACCTTTAGAGGTCTCCCCCGCTAAATGAAAAATGGTTGATCCTATATTCGGAAAAAACTTCAATAATGGACCACTCAATGCAATCAACACAGCAAGTGTAAGGATATGATTGCCAGCACAGTATTTACCTACATTCTCCTGCCACCTTTTCAGGGTACCTTTTTGGTCATACCCCCAGTCTTGAGTACTTTCTGCTAACTCATACACTTCTTGAGCATTAGGAATGCACAGCCACAAATGATTGACATATGTACTGATGCTCCTTGATCCAACCAGGCTTTTTAATCTGTCGAATCCTCTTTGGCGACTTCGCTTCCTGCAAGTAAGCTAATATATTCTTTTTGGAGCTAGTAGAAAAATCTAAGCCTTTGTCTGCTAGGATTTTTAAAGGTTCTTTATTGTCCAAAAGAATCGAGAAACGTATATTAACAATCTGATTGTGATTATCAGAATCCTTGAACTCTACTCGTTTGGTCCACTCATCACTTTCGGGTGTTCTACTCAATGCGATAACTCTTATATAGCTTGGGCTGACGAGACTTTCTTTACCGTTTTCGTCAGCTATCCATAAAGAGCCGTCCTCCTTATAGTAATACCCATCACAGTTGGGATTGCCCCACTTGTTAAACGCTCCTTCGCATGTCTCAACG
>JAISFO010000025.1 GCA_031263535.1 Holosporales bacterium | reverse complement strand
ATGAATTTGTTTCACAAGAAATTTTCCACTCGCTTCGGCATCATTATGGATCTGTAAATTGTCTATAGCCTAAGCAGTACTTGGATTCATCTAGCTTGGGCTTGCTGACGCAAGACTCGCAGGCTCTGTTTACGCTTTCTTGGAAGAGCTTGGTATGCCTGCTAAACGTGATCCAGAGGCGAAATATCCGCTGTTTCCAGGGCTTGCTGATTTCTATACGCAAACTCATCCCGGCACAGGCAGCAATCCTCAAGAAATAGCCCGCAATCGCTTTGCAAGATTTATGATAATACCACCGCCATACAAACCAATGTAGACCTCGCTTGCCTCTTAGCCCAGGATCCACTTTCAAGCCTAAACAGATCCTGGGCATTCCATTTCTATGCACAAAATGTCTGCGGGCATATAATTGCCAAAAAGTAAACAGCGGCACACCACAAGCCACTTCAAAAATCATATGCCGGTTAATAGACTGCAGATTAATCGCACATTTATCAAAACGTAGGCAGGTTTTGAAAAAGTCTAAAAGCACTCTACTACTAGACTAATTTGGTATTGTATTAATAGGTCTAGGGTCGTTGGAGTAGGAATTGAGGAGTCTTTTGTCCGCAGCGTCTATGTTCTGATTGTCTTGCGGCATTATATGCACCCGCAGGAGTATGACTAGCTCAGTAACCTCGCTGTCTCGGCTGCGGCCTCGGGTAATATCGCCAATAATCGGTATATTGGACGTGCCAGGAATCCCAAAGTCCTTGCGATTGGTATTCTCTTGCATCAGGCCGCCCATTACTATCCCTTGGCCAGATTTGACCTTCAGAATCGAATCCATCTCTCTGACCTCCACAACCGGAATTTCCGAGCATATACTGTTGCTCAGCGCACTGTTCACAGCAGTATTAGCCTTATCGCCATTTATATTACTTGCAATTATAGATACCGCCGGATCTCGCTTAACGTTCGTGACCCTAGATATTGTAGGCCTGATCGTAAGAATCACATCGCCAGTCTCAAGGTTAACAGCCGGTTGTACTGTCACAATAATGCCAATTGGTACAGTCTGTATTTTGCTGCTGACATTCACGCGCTCTTGACTGTTTGCCTGATTGGCTTGATAGCGTTCAAATTCTATTTTAAAAAAACACTTCGTTCTTCGCAACTTTCAGCACCGCAGTTTGATTGTTCATAACGGTTATTCTGGGATTAGATAAGGTCCTGACACTGCCAAAGCCCTCTATGAACTTTATGATGCTAGAGATATTCCTGCTCGCCTGGCCAAAGGTGTACAAGTTGGCGTCGCCAGTCTTCACATTGACGGAGGAGTCTTGCACACTCGCACCGGTCGGCATGCCGAAGATCAAACTAGATCTTCCGCTCTGCCAGTCTATGCCGCTTTTGAACCTGTCGTTAAGCGTTACCTCCAGGACCTTGGCCTCTATCAACACTTGCGAAGTAGCCGTCGCCTTCAGGGCGTTGATATAAGCGCCGATGATCTTGTGCTGCTTGGCAGTTGCCCTGACTGAAATCAACCCACCTTGCTTATGAAGTGAGATTTGATCCTTTTGACCAATGATAGAGTTAAGCGTCAACTCAAGCTCTTGCCAGAAATCTACCGAGCTTTCCCCTTGTATTGCACTGTTGGAGCCGTTTAAAGAAGCAACTTGATCGGATGATTTGGCGAATATGTCTGTTGTGGTTGAGACTGCATTGCTGCCACGTCTGGACATGGATAAAAACTGTAAGTTATAGATTCTGAGGTAGGCAGTATCCGGCTCTATCCGAACAGTTCTGCCTTTGATGGTATATCTCAGGTCTCCTATATCGCAGATGTCCTCGATAACCTCTATAAACTCTTTATCCTGAGCGGTGAAGTCAACTGGTGAGTTTATCTGAGATGAGATGATAAGGCTGATTCCAAGTTGCTTGGCGATTTCAAGCAGCGTGCTGCCCAAAGGGGCTCCTTCTGTGAGGCACAGTGATACTTTCTTGTGAAACCTTGCGTCTATTGGTGCATCAACAGGCAGAATGCTTTTGACAGGGATGTATGGAGATGGCTGATCATATTTGTCAGGTGGGCTAAGCAAATCGGATATTCCTTTGCGAGTTATAGCTTTTTTATCAAACTCGGTAGTGTTGAGATACTTACTGCAGCCACTGAGCCCAGCCATTATAAAGGCGCAGCAGCCTATTAACACACAACGCATGAATTTTAAAAATATTTAGTTAAATATATATTAAATTCTACTAACCAAGGCAAGTTAAAAATCGGCTTTAAGTCTGCCACACTCAATTGCGCTAATTATCATGTTAAAACCAAATACTTGGTGGGTGATGACGGATTCGAACCGCCGACCCTCTCGGTGTAAACGAGATGCTCTACCACTGAGCTAATCACCCATGCGAAGCAGATTGATGCTCAAAGACGGTTAAACTAAACTTTAAGTTTTTGCAAGGGGTTTTGACCCTAAAGCGCCAAGTTTGCATACACCTAAGATCGCCAGCAAACAGACGCTTATCAACATGACCGCTACATATGAAATATTTCCGGTTGCCGATAGTATATAGGTTGCAATAAACGGTGTGTTACCGCCAAATATAGCCTGGCTCAGCCCTACTACTAGCGATACGGCCGTAACCCGTATTTGACGAGGGAATACTTCGGACATAAACGCCGATCTAGGTCCATAGAAAGCTGCAAGCGAGACTCCAAACAACGCCTGAAATATTAAGTAAAGATAACTAAAGCCACCCTTCGACAGCTCTATCATCGGATAGCTCATAAGCATCACCCCAATGATACCGGCCAGCATAATCGGCTTACAGCCAACCTTATCGCTGATATGACCGAACAAAGAAACAAACAGAACCATAATTGTATTAGTAATCGCGCTGAAGATGAACGCCATGTTGATGCCGTCCAAACCGTCATAAGCAAACATATGATTAGGCAGGAATACAAGAACGATATAGAACGACACGCCGGAAAACGCGGTAGAGAAAAAGGCCGCCAGTAATTGCGACCAATAAGATCTAAACGCCATAACTAATGGGATTTTGTCTGCACGTTTGTTTGGCCGTGCTGTAAAGGATTCTTGAATATTCTTTTTTACATAAAAGGCGTATATTGCTATCAGAACTCCGGTTAAAAACGGAATCCGCCACCCCCAAGCCTCTAAGGCTTCTCTGCCAATGACAGAGGTTAGGATAATAACGGTTAGCTGCCCGCCTAACAAAGTTCCACATATACACCCAAATTCAGAAAAGCTGCCGCTTAGGCCTTTACGGCCCTTGGCTGCTTGCTCTACAGTGTAAACCATGCTTCCGGTATATTCCCCTCCGATCGCCAGTCCTTGACACAGCCTCATTAACACCAGCATTATGGGCGATAGCACGCCTATTTCAGAATAAGTCGGTAAGATTCCGATGGCTGCTGTGGATACGGCCATAAGCAAAATTGAGGAAAATAAAACCTTTTTACGCCCATATACATCACCTATATGGCCAAAAATTACGCCGCCAATGGGGCGCCCTATAAACCCGACGGCAAAAACCGCATAAGTGCAAAATTGAGCGAAATATTCTTCAGTGCTATTTGGAAAAAAGTTTTTAGCAATAATCGTTGAAAATGCCCCAAAAATAGCATAATCAAACCACTCAAGGATATTGCCCAGCGAGCTTATAAATATGCTTTTCCAGCCTGTTTTGGTTGTCATTTACAGTCCTTAATATTTTTAGATGAAAGTGGCAGGATACAGTAAACTTCCTCGCGGTAAAAGCGTTTTAGGTGATCAGGCGCTCACGCATCAATGCTAAGTATTTTATGCACTTTCCAATCGCCTGTTTATCTTTAGGGTTTATTAGTGTATTTACTGTTGAATGGCTTTGAAGCGGGCGTGGTGGAATTGGCAGACACGCTAGACTTAGGATCTAGTGACTTAGGTCCTGGGGGTTCAAGTCCCTCCGTCCGCACCAGCGGTGGCGTATAGTGTGAACAAAGAGCTTGATCTATGAAGATTGTTGAAAAAAGTAAAGACGGCCTTAACCGGGTCTACAACGTCACATTTCCCGCGGAATTTATTAGCCAAAAAGTTGACGAACGCCTAAGGAAGATAGGCGAAAAAGCTAGAATTGCAGGCTTTAGGGTAGGCAAAGCCCCTCTGGACGTAATCAAACGCAACTACTACAGCGACGCGTTGGCTGAGCAGATTAACGCCAGCGCCTACCAGGCGATAGAAGAAATCGTGAATAAGTTTAAAATAGATTTTAGGCTTAAGCCTAAAGTCACCCCAAACTACGATGAAAAGGCTGGCGACCTGGCGGTGGAGGTTGAGATCGAAACTCAACCAACCATAAATGTGTCGGATTTGTCTAAGATGAAGGTTACTACTTATAAGATCAAAATAGGCGAAGAGGATGCCAAAAGGTCTCTTGATGACCTTAAAAAGCGTTACCCAAATTGGGTCGATACCTCAGCCGAAGAAACCGCCCAAAATGGCCATTTGGTTGAATTCTCATGCATAATACGCTCGCACAGAAAAAGCGATAAGCCTCAAAAATACAGCGACGCCAAAGCGGTTATCGGTCAAAGCATATATGAGCGTGAGTTTGACGAGCATCTTATTGGCAAAAAGAAAGGAGATAAGATTCAGTTTACGGTGACTCTGCCCAGGGGGCATAAGCTTGCTGGAACTAAGATTGACTACAACGTAAATGTTAAGGGAATAAAGGTTCGCTCGCAATTCGATGATATTACAAGCCTTGCCAAAGCCGCCGGTAAAGCCGAAGATGAGCTGAAGTCAACTATACTTAAAGAAATGGAAGGCTATTACGCTGATCAAGCTTGGCTTGAGACCAAACGCCAAGTACTTGATTGGTTAGCGTCCAAGTGTGATTTTCCAGTTTCTAAACCAATCGTTGAAAATGAGTTTAACAACCTGTGGGCGCAGGTACAAAAATCGTCTCAAACGCCTGTATCCGAAAATAAAGCCCTTCAACAGGAATACATGGATATAGCCGAAAAGCGCGTAAAAGTCGGCTTTGTGCTGGAGGAAATTGGCAAGCTAAACAAGATTTCCGAGCAGCCTCATGAAATAAAAGCCGCGATCGAGAAAATGGCCAGGTCGTACGGAACAGATAAAAAATCCATGTATGATTATTGCATATCGAACGATCAAATGCTTCGCGCCGTAAAATTTCATGTTTTTCAAGACAAAGTGATACAATACATGTTGTCGCAGGCTAATACCGCTGAGAAAGAGGTTACCCCCGCGGAGGTTATAAAGTTTTCCGAAGATTACGATACTACGGCAAAGAAGGTTAGAAAGGGTTAATGATATGGACAAAACAAGCGCACATTACTTGGTTCCGGTAGTTTTAGAACAAACAGGTCGAGGCGAGCGGTCCTTTGACATATACTCGCGGTTGCTGAAGGAAAGAATCGTCTTTTTATCAGGCTCAATTGAGGACGAGATTGCGTCGCTGATTTGTGCCCAGCTTTTGTTTTTGGAGGCAGAAAACCCTGAGAAAGATGTGTTTTTGTACATTAACTCTCCTGGAGGGGTAGTAACGTCCGGGATGTCTATTTATGACACTATGCAATACATAAAGCCGGATGTTGTAACGATATGTATGGGACAAGCGGCCTCTATGGGGGCGTTGTTGTTGACAGCTGGGACTAAAGGCAAGCGGCATTGTCTGCCCAATTCTCGTATTATGATTCACCAACCTTCAGGCGGTTTTCGCGGTCAAGCTGCTGACGTTGAGATTCATGCCAAGGAAATTTTGGCGACCAAGGCTCGTATTAATGAAGTATACGCCAAACATACTGGCCAAGCGCTTAAAGTGGTCGAGCGTGCCATGGACCGCGACAATTTCCTTTCCCCCGAAGAGGCCGTTACTTTCGGCCTTATCGACAGTGTGTTTACCAGCCGCAAATTGGCAGTAAAACTTTAAAAGCCTTCGTTGTAGTAAAATTACAGACCTACACGAACACATTAGGTTTTAGCTAAGTACAATCAGATTTAGCTAGATTAATCCGACAAATGCTTTGGTGGAGGGGGTAGGATTCGAACCCACGTAGACTTACGCCGGCAGATTTACAGTCTGCTGCCTTTAACCACTCGGCCACCCCTCCAGGGCAAAGCAAGAGATAAGTCATCAATGATATTTTGTCAACGGGCGCGGCGCTCGGTTTAGATTTAGGCTTGTTTTCAGCCCCTCTGTACTTTGTCGTTGATGGCGTTTAACCTGCCTGTACTTACATGACATCGGTCAATATGAGCACTGCTGAAAAAAATACAGTCAATAATAAGCGGATCGCTGCAATCGCGTGGATACGATATAGTCGATGTTGTCGTGTCTGGCAGTAAAATAAACCCTACTGTAGAAGTATTAATCGAGCGCCTGGATGAGGTGACCATAACTGTGTCTGATTGTACAAAGGCAAGTCGGGTCGTTTCTGCTTTACTGGACGTCGAAAATGTAATAAACAGTTCATACAGGTTAAACGTAAGTTCACCTGGCATAGAGCGGCCTTTGACCAAACTTGAGCACTTTGCCAGGTTTATCGGCAGATGTGCAGTGATTGAGGTGCTGTCGCCCATATCTGACCGCAAGAAATTTACCGGAACGATTGTTGCTGTTAAAGAGGGTGAAAGTATGCCAAATATATTGCTGTGCTTAAAAACAGAGCAAAAGACAATAGAGTTGCCGTTCAGTAATATAAAAAAGGCAAGATTAAAGACAGATGAGTTTTGAGGTTTTTATATGAACAAGGCCCAGATTTCCGGACCTGATTTGCTGCAGATGGCTGACAGCGTTGCAAGAGAAAAAGATCTTGCTAAAGATTTGATTCTTGAGGCGATGGAGGAGGCTATACAAAAAGCCGGACGAGCCAAGTACGGGGATGAGTACGATGTTCGCGCTTATATTGACCGAAACGGCGGCGATATCACTATGCATCGTGTGCGTACAGTGGTGGAGGAAGTTGAGGATACCTACAAACAAATTGGCCTTGCTGATGCAAAGCTTATAGACGCGCAACTTTCCATAGGGCAGGAGATCCATGATGAACTGCCCTTGATTGATTTTAATAGAGTTGCTGCTCAGGTTGCTAAGCAGGTGATCAGTCAGAAGGTTCGCGACGCTGAGCGCCAGAAACAATATGAAGAATTTAAGGATCGAGTAGGCGAAGTTGTCAGCGGCGTTGTTAAAAAAGCTGATTTTAATTCAGTCGTTGTTGAGATTGGGCATGGCGAAGGCGTTCTGCGCCGAGATGGTCTTTTGCCACGGGAAGCCTTCCGCGTAGGCGACAGGATTCGCGCATATCTTGAGGAAGTTCGTCGTTGTGACACCGGGGCGCAGATATTGTTATCAAGAACGCATCCCAGTTTTATGGCTAAGCTTTTTAGGCAAGAAGTGCCAGAAATCTATGATGGAGTAATCGAAATCAAAGCCGTAGCCCGCGATCCAGGCAGTCGGGGCAAAATCGCAGTTTACTCACGTGATTCATCTATTGACCCCATAGGGTCTTGCGTAGGAATGCGCGGAGTTCGAGTTCAGGCGGTAGTGCAAGAACTTCAAGGTGAAAAAGTCGACATAGTGCCTTGGTCCGAAGATCCTGCCACTTTCGTCGTCAATGCGCTGGCGCCTGCTGAGGTTGTTAAGGTTGTTATTGATCCTGACCAAAGGACATTTGGCGTAGTCATACCTGACGATCAGCTTAGCATTGCGATAGGTCGCCGTGGCCAGAACGTAAGGCTAGCCAGTCAGCTAACTGGATGGAGAATAGACATTTCCACAGAATCCGAAGACTCTGAGCGTAAGAATCGTGAATATCACGAAAAATCCCAAATGTTTATGGATGCGCTTGATTGTGACGACGTTATTGCTCATTTGCTAGTGGCAGAGGGTTTTAACTCTCTGGAAGAACTGGCCGAAGTGGATCCGTCGGAAATCGCCGAAATCGAAGGATTTGACAAAACTGTGGCTAAGGAGTTGCAGGATCGCGCCATCCAGTTTGTCGCAAAACGTAATGTTGAGCTTAAGCAAGAGTTTCTTGATTTGGGCGGCGAAGCAGCCATATTGGATATAGACGGCATGCAGATGCAGCTTGCCGTCAAGCTGGTTAAGTCCGATGTTAAGACACTTGATGATTTGGCCGGGTTGGCCAGCGATGAGCTTATAGAGTTGGCAGAAGGCTTGCAGTTGTCAAAAGAGGTTGCTGACACCATTATACTAAAGGCCAGAGAACCGTGGTTCGCTGAAGCTAAATGATTAGGGCACATGAGCACAGAAGTAAAAAAAACGCTTGTTCTAAATCTAAGCGGTAAAGTAAAAACCGCCGGTGTTGAGCATATCCAACAAAGCTTTAATCGCGGGCGTGTAAAAACAGTTGCCGTAGAAGTAAAAAAACGCCGAGGGCTTGTCAGGAAGGCTGATGATGAAACGCCTCAGGCTAACAACTTTCAGTTTGGGGCTGGTGCTGTTAAGGCACACGAAGAAGCGACCAAAGATCATCTAACTGCACGTGAGCTTGAATCAAGGCTTCAGGCCCTTAAAGAAGCAGAAGAACGCAAGGAAGAGGGACGGGTTTCCGCTGCACCAGAAAGCTCAACCCAAACAGATGCATTACATGCCGCTAATATTGACGAAAATCAAGAGGATAAGCAGGATCGCGATGTTTCTTCTGTTTCGCCGGATTTTACTAAGCGTTTAGGTGCGAGGAATGCTGACAATGAAGAGAGCGGCGGGGCAGATTTTAAGAACGCATGGAAAAAAACAATCAAGAAGTCGCCAAAGGAAGAAGATAGCTTTGGTGGGCGTAGACAAAAAAAACTGTCCATCTATGACGCGCTGGCCGAAGAACAAGATCGCATAAGGTCTTTGGCCGCAGTACGTCGGGCTAGGAACAAAGCCAAGCGGCTTATTTCTGTTGGCTTGGGTGGGGATGAATCAAAGAAAGTCGCCCGAGAGATCATTATCCCAGAGCTGATCGAGGTTCAAGAACTTGCCAACAGAATGGCTATACGAGTCGGCGAGCTTATAAAGACTTTGCTGAAACTTGGCGTTGTGGCAACCGTGAATCAGGTGTTGGATGGCGATACGGCCGAGCTTTTGGTGTCTGAGCTTGGCCATAAAGCTAAACGAGTTAGTGAATCAGACATAGAAGAAGGCCTTCATGGCGAACAGGATGAGGCCGATCAAATGCTGCCTCGCGCGCCTGTTGTGACGGTTATGGGACACGTTGATCACGGTAAAACTTCGCTGCTTGATGCGTTTCGCAAAACCGATATTGTCGCTAAGGAGGCTGGTGGTATCACTCAGCACATAGGCGCTTATCAGGTACAAATGCCAGACGCACGCAAGATTACCTTTATAGACACTCCTGGTCATGAGGCGTTTACTGAGATGCGTGTACGCGGGGCCAATATAACCGACGTAGTGGTTTTGGTTGTAGCGGCAGATGACAGCGTCAAGGAGCAAAGCATAGAGGCCATCAATCACGCTCGCGCCGCTGGGGTACCCATTGTTGTGGCGATCAACAAGGTCGATAAACCCAATGCGGACCCAAACAAAGTGAAGCAAGACTTGCTGCGTCACGAGGTAGTGGCAGAGTCGCTTGGCGGCGATGTTGTTACAGTCGAAGTTTCGGCCAAGACCGGCAAAGGGTTAAGCGACCTGTCAGAGGCGATTTTGCTTCAGGCAGAGATGCTTGACCTTAAAGCTAATCCCAACAGAAGTGGCGAAGGCGTTGTTATCGAGTCTCGCCAGGAAAGGGGACTAGGTCCAGTTGCCACTGTTTTGGTTGAAAAAGGGACATTAAAGCGCGGAGATATATTTGTTTCCGGAAGTTTTGCCGGACGCATTCGCGCCATGACCGATTATCTCGGCAACAAGGTAGAGGTGGCTTTGCCCTCTATGCCGGTCGAAGTAGTTGGCTTTGACGGGGTTCCAAGCCCGGGGTCTGATTTCGTTGTGCTAAATGACGAAGCCAAGGCGCGTGAGATTGCCGCGTATCGTGACAAGAAAAGCCGAGCCGCTGTACATGCGGTTACGGCCGCTAGCGCCAGCAACGTGTCTGCTGAGCAGATGTTTGATGATTTAGTAACAAAGAATGGAGTCAAAGAGCTTCCTTTGGTGATAAAGGCCGATGTTCAAGGCTCGATTGAGGCGATTGTTTTTAGCCTGCAAAAGCTGTCGAATGATGAGGTTGCAATCAGGGTCTTGCACTCTGGCGTGGGCGAAATAACCGAAAGCGACGTATCGCTGGCCAAAGCTTCAGACGCTGTAGTTATCGGGTTTAATGTACGAGCAAACGCCCAGGCAAGAGATTTTGCTCAACAAAGCTCTATAAGCCTAAAATACTATTCAATAATATATGACTTGGTTGATGAAATAACCGCCAAGTTATCCGGACTTTTGGCGCCAGAACTTAGAGAGAAAAACCTCGGCACAGCCGAAGTGCGCCAAGTGTTTGGTATCAAGAAAGTCGGCAAAATTGCTGGTTGTATGGTTGTGTCTGGTCTTATCAAGCGTGGAGCAAAGGTTCGGGTACTGCGCGATAATATTGTGATCCATAAAGGAGAGCTGTCCTCGCTTATGAGAGTTAAAGATGAAGTCAAGGAAGTCAGAGAAGGATTCGAATGCGGTGTTGGGATCGAAAGTTACCAGGACATTCGTGAAGGCGATAACATAGAGTGCTTCATCATTGAGGAAATCGAAAGAAAACTGCAATAGTTTTCGTGGCAGTTGGGAATGCTGTTTTGATACTAAAACATTAATACTGCCTTTCTGTGAGTCTTACATCTGTCTACGGAAGCTTGCTGCAATCCGTATGCATTAAAAAGGAAATATGCTACAATATCCTTGTTGAGGAGAGCATGTGATGAAAGCTGAAAAGTCAGACCTGAAGGTTTTGCCGACGAATGACATTATCTTTAAGATGATCTTTGCCAATCCCAGAGACACAAGGCCGCTTATTCATTTTCTAAATTGTGCAATTAAGCCTGAATCTCCTATCAAGTCTGTAGTCATAACTAGTAACGAGCCCTCTAAAGACTACAGGAGTGAAAAAGGGGTACGTATGGATATAGTAGCCACTACAGATGCCGGTGAGCAAATAGACGTAGAAATGCAGCGCAAGAACAATCTGGATATTAAAGGCAGAGCATTGTTTTACTGGTCTAAGCTATTTGGTGGTCAGCTTGAGATGGGTGCGGATTACCATAATCTGAATAGAACTGTGTCTATCACAATAATGAATTTCACGCTGTTTCATGCAGATAAGCGTTACTGGCGCAAAGCATATCTGAAAGATGACGTTAGTAACGAGGTTATTACGAACCTGTTAGAGATGCAGTTCATTGAGCTAAATAAGATGAAGAAGATGGACCAGAACAGCCCATTAACGTTCTGGATAGAGTTTTTGAAAGATCGTGCGACCTGCAAAATCAGTGGAGGAGTGAGAGCGAGCACAGATTTTCACTTAACACGAGAGTGTTATTTGTAAGCTGCGGTGGAATAGCCGGAGGTAGGCCGGTCGGGCAAAGGCGA
>JAISFO010000024.1 GCA_031263535.1 Holosporales bacterium | reverse complement strand
TTGGTAATATGCCTCTATATGGCCGGCAGACAGGACATAAGTGCCTATCAAGATCCTGCGCCGCACCTCGGCGCCAAAACCTTCTCGACGAGTGTTTTGGTACATTTCATCGATACTTTCGGCCGGCGCGCGAAAGCCAAAACGCACTCCATCATACCTTGACAGGTTCGTTGATGCTTCGGCCGGGGCAATAATGTAATACGCCTTTAGTGAATGCTTGATATATGGCATGTGTATGTCAAATACTTCGGCCCCAGCCGACTTAAGCCAGGCGGCAGCATTGCTGATCATCGCTTTAATGCTGTCGTCACACTGATTTATCCAGTCATCACGAGGTATGCCGATTTTAAGGCCTTTGATCGACTGGCCAACGGACTTTTCAAAATCAGGAACATCCAGATTGACCGAAGTGGAATCTCTTTGGTCATACCCTGACATAGCTTGAAGCATTATGGCACTGTCTTTGACAGACCTAGCAAGCACTCCAGCTTGATCCAATGATGAGGCAAACGCCGCCATACCCCAACGAGAACACCTTCCGTAGGTGGGCTTTATGCCTATGATGCCAGTATATGCGGCGGGCTGCCTTACCGAGCCGCCAGTGTCCGACCCAGTCGCCCCCAGGCATAGGCGTCCTGCAACCGCAGCCGCAGATCCGCCAGAAGATCCGCCAGGGACCAAGTCTTGCGCGAGGTTATCTTTGGCCTTCCAGGGGTTTATAACATTGCCGAAGTAACTGTTTATGTTGGCCGAGCCCATAGCAAACTCATCCATATTGGTTTTACCCAACATAACGGTGCCGCTGTCTTTCAGTCGCTGCGTGACGCCAGATTCATAGGGGGGGATGAAATTCTCAAGCATACGTGAGCCTGCCGTAGTTCGAACGCCTTTTGTACAAAAAAGGTCCTTATGTGCAATCGGCAGGCCTTCCAGCGCTCTGGCTTCTCCTCGGGCCAACCTTGCATCGGACTGCTTTGCTTGGGCCAAAGCCAGATCGCCAGTCACCGTTATAAAGGCATTCCAGCGGGATTTCGCTTCGATCCGCTTTAAAAAAGCGGCGGTTAGCTCAGTGGCCGAAATCTTTTTGGCCTTTAGAAGATCACGTGCTTCGGATAATGTAAGCTCTGTAAGATTATCCATGCTTATTCCACTATTTTAGGCACGGAAAACATGCTGGAAGATTGCTCTGGCGCATTATCCACAATATCGGCCGCGCAACTGTTATCATTAACGGTGTCTTCGCGCTCATAAGCCTGGTCAACCGTTACAGTGGACAAAGGCTCAATCCCACCGCAGTCTATTTCGTTAAGTTGCTCAACAAACTCAAGGATATGCTCCAATTCGGATGCCACTTTTGGGATCTCGTTGGGTAGTATTTTGATCTTAGCCAGCTCGGAGATCTTTAAAGCGTCCTGGTCGGAGATTTTCATTTTGGCTTTCTGGTACTGCTGATACTCCGCAACATTATATTTATTTCCTTAAGATTTCCAGATATTAATCCCTGCGTAAGCTGTAATCGTGGCGGTTATGTTTATATTATCTTTTGATTGCTGTCTGGACAGAATTTCTGTTGCCGTGTCCGACGAGAATAGGCGTGTGCTGGCCTTACAAGAGCATGAGAATCACTTTGACGCCGCATCGATTTTGGCCTTTATGATTGCCAATGCCCTTAAGGACGCGGGCGTAACGATGAAAGACGTTGCCACCTGCATAACGACGATTGGGCCAGGGTCTTTCACAGGCATTCGTGCGGGTATAAGCACAGCGTATGGCATTGCCGCAGCCTGCCCCAGCATACGGCTTTGCGGCATAACGTCCTTTGAGGCGGTTTATGCATCTTATAAACATACAAGCGAGCCGGATAATGCGATTATTGCTCTAGACACAAAAAGGAACGATTACTACTTTCAAGACGCTCAAAAATCTCTGTCGCCTCAGGTTGGCACAGCCGAGCAAATCGTTGATATCGCCAAAGCCAAAAATATTAAACTAGTTATAACCAATAAAGCCGACGGTTTTTGTGAGACAGGTCCTGTCAGCATTGTTGAGCAAAAGATTACTGCCGAAGTCTTGCATAATGCAGTTAATATAACGGACGAGCGCCCACTGTCACCTTTGTACCTCAAGGAAGCTGCGGTTAAGGTAAAATGCTAATAAGCGTAAAATTAACCCCAAAAGCATCAACTAATGCCGTTATCGGCTTTAAGGACCAAGTGCTTCAGGTTAAGGTGACGGCTGCACCTGAAAACAATAAGGCCAATGAAGCGCTGATTAAAATTGTCAGCGACTTTCTGAAAGTGCCAAAATCAAAAATACAGGTAATCTCAGGGCTGAAATCCAGGCATAAAACGCTGTTAGTGGAGGCTGATGATATCGAATCTGTAGAAACTGCCCTTAACAGCAAAATTTGAAGATTTAGGGCTAGTCGTCGCCCTGAGTGTATTCTATGGATATTACCTCAAAGCTCTTTTCGCCGCCAGGTGTTTGAACCTCAATAACATCCCCTATCTTTTTGGAAATCAGCATCCTAGCAATTGGGGAAGTAATCGATATATACCCTTTGGACGCGTTGGCTTCGTCTGTGCCAACAATCGTGTATTGCGCCTTGCTGCCGGCATTGTTCAGGTCGCTGAGGCTTACAGTTGCGCCAAATTTCACATCATCGCCAGGCAGGTTCGACGAATCTATCACCTCTGCACGCGACAGCTTATCTTCAATTTCGGCTATGCGTCTTTCTATAAAGCCTTGTTTCTCACGCGCGTAGTGGTACTCGGCATTCTCAGACAAATCGCCAAGCTCTCTGGCGGCCGAAATCTCCTTAATAATGGCCGGACGGTCCACAGCCTTAAGCTGTTTAAGTTCATCTTGCAACGATTTAAACCCTTTAGGGGTCATATGAATTTTGGATGCATCCATAACTATGAGCTTATGTATTTTTGGGTACAATCTCAAGAACGGGATTGTACGGTCGATTTTTTTTATTGCAAGAGCTAAAATCACCCTAGGCTAAACGCGCATGGGGATATTATTTGACAAGATTTGTCGGGGTTTTTTGCGGAGCAAGCAGTATTGACGCTCAGCCGCTTAGGCAAGAAGCCTTCAGTCTAGGGGCAAAGCTTGCATCCTTAGGCTGTAAGATTTTTTATGGCGGCGGAACTAAGGGGTTGTCCGAAGCGCTGCTGGAAAGGGTAATTTCGCATGACCACAACAGTATCACCGCAGTAGTCCAGAAGCATGAGCTTGATCTGGTCAAATCAACCGGCATAACTTGTCATGAAGTGGCAAGTGTGTCGGAAAGGAAGGATTTTATATTAAGCAAATCTGAAAAGGTTTTTATACTGCCTGGGGGTTTGGGAACTCTTGATGAGCTGGCTTATTGCGTTTTGCGCAAACAATCTGGCGAGTATGCTGGCGATATAATCCTTGTGGATTCCACTGGCTATTGGGCATTTTTAGACGACGTATTTGAAAAAATGGCCTCCTATGGCTTTATAAAGCAATCCGACAGAGGACTTTACAAACGAATAAGCGGCTTGGATGACATAAACGAAGGCATGTTTTGATGCTCGGTAATGTTTATGTACGGTCGATTGTATTTGGTCTTATAGCAGCCTTAGGCTTTGCTCCCTGTAACGCATTTGTATGCACAATGGCATCGCTGGCATGGCTTTACAGCCGTGTAAAAACTGCAAGCAATCCCAAATCCGTATTTTGTATAACTTTTTGCTGGTTATTCGCTTTGTATTTAGGGACGATGTATTGGATTGTCGTGCCGATGACGATAAACGACGGCGAGTTTATCTGGCTAATCCCGTTCGCAATAACCTTTGTCCCAGCGTTTCTGGCGGCATTTCAAAGTTGCTTTATATGTTTGTCTTCAGCTTTTGGCCGAAGTAAACATTTTTACTTCCTAGCCTTTACCGCATTTTGGTGCCTGGGCGAAGTAGCTGTTGTAAACCTGCCGATATTAGGGTTTCCTTGGAACCTTATGGGCTATGTGTGGAGCTTTTCTGTCTATACCATACAGTCCGCATCGCTGTTTGGAATTTATGGATTAAGCGCGCTGTTTATCGTTTCATCGGCTGTTTTGGGCGAGGCCATTTGCACACCTAAGCGCAGAGTACTGCTGGCCGGCCTAGCTGCCTTAATTGTGAGCTTTAATTTTCTGCTTGGCGTTATAAGGCTTTATACGGCTGGCAACACTGAATTCACTGACGTAAAAATAGCCATTGTACAAAGCAACATTCCTCAAGAGCTTAAGTGGCGCAATGACCAACTGTACGCCAACTTAAAGCTTTATGTTGATGCGACAATGGCGCTTCCAGATGATATCGACATTGTTATATGGCCTGAATCAGCAGTACCGTTCCCGTTCTGCCCAGACGGGGCTGTTGGAAGGTACGTTGCCGCCTTAAATGGTAATAAGAGGCTAATCGTAACAGGAGGGGTAAGATACTCGCCGGAATATGATGGCAGCTGTAAGCTTTACAACAGCATGTTCACCATCGCCCCTGACGGCTGTATAGAGTCTTGCTATGACAAACAAATACTGTTGCCATTCGGCGAGTATATTCCATTTAGAAAGATAATACCGATTAAGAAGATAACTGACGGCACGCAGGATTATTCTCCTGGTAACAGACGCAGGTCCACTTTACGGGCCAGAGGCGTTGTTTTTATCCCTAAGGTCTGCTCTGAGATTGTATTTCCGATTAAAACAGATAAAGCAGGCGGCGCGTCGGCCATACTCAACATTGCGAACGACGGCTGGTTTGGCAAATCAAGTGAGCCTTATCAGCATCTGGCAATTGCAAGAATACGCTGCGTTGAGCTTGGACTGCCATTGATTAGGGTATCCAATGCCGGTATATCTGCGGTTTTCGATTCATACGGCCGCGAGGTAGAAAAAGTCAGCCTGGGCCAATCGGCAACCAGAATTTTCCTAATGCCAAAATCATTAAATGAGAAAACATCATCAACCACCATTAACTAAGGATTGGGTTGTCTTTCACTTGATGGGAAATTGACCTTACCAGCTTTGCCAAAGAGCAAGCCTCCTTCAGGCTGCATGTTTTAAATTCTGGAATTCCGCTTTGCTTGATGCCTAAAATGTCACCGCCATGGCGAATATGAAGGTCTTCTTCTGCGACTATAAAACCATCGTTATTTTCTTGGATAACTTTAAGACGCCGATGGGCAATATCGCTCAGCGGCGGCTGATAAAGCAGGACGCAATGCGACTGCTTATTGCCGCGACCAACTCTACCGCGTAGTTGATGCAGTTGCGCCAAGCCAAACCTCTCAGCATGTTCAATCACCATCAGTGATGCGCTCGGCACATCTATGCCAACCTCTATCACGGTTGTTGAGACTAAAAGACAAATGCTGCCGTTCTTAAAGCTGAGCATCGTTTGATCTTTGCCTTTTTGCTTTCCGTGAATAAGTCCCACATTAAAGCCAGGCAGTTGAGTTTGCAGGTATTCAAACCTGCTTTTGGCGGCAGCCAGGTCAAGCTTTTCAGATTCTTCAACCAACGGGCACACCCAGTAAACCTGATCGCCTGAAGCCAACAGCTCACGGATACGGTCAATCAAAGGCGGCAATTTGTCTAAAGGCAGGACAGAAGTTTTGATGTTTAGGCGATCTTTGGGCTTATCGTGAATCTCGCTTATATCTACGCTTCCGTCGTATACCATAAGCAAAGTACGCGGAATGGGCGTAGCGGACAAGTATATGACATTGGCTTGCTCATTTTTCTTTTGTAAGCTTTCCCGTTGGTCAACGCCAAACCTGTGCTGTTCATCAATGACGACTAGGCCCAGCTTCTTAAAAATAACCTTTTCCTCCAGCATAGCATGGGTGCCCACCACAATATTAGTAATGCCGTCTTTAATCTTAGCGTAAACCGCCCCACTGTTGTTGGATGCGGTCAGAAGCGCTATCGTAAGCCCTCCAAACCCACACAGGTTGACGATTGTCTCAAAGTGTTGCTTAGCAAGAACCTCAGTTGGCGCAAGCAAAGCGCATTGATGTCCGGCTTCAACGGCGCTTAGCATGGCCAAAAAGGCCACAAGAGTTTTTCCGCACCCCACATCCCCTTGGACCAGGCGTAAAGCCGAACAGGGGGCGGACAGGTCCTGGTCTATGTCCCTAAGCGCCTCCGTCTGTCCTTGTGTTAATACAAGATCCGGCCTAGCTTGGAAAAAATCTCGGCGCAATATCACTGAAGGCGGTATCACGGCCCCAGATGCGCTTTGACGCTGAAGGCGATTTTGCTCAACTTTTTTGTCCCTGGTAACCAATTCATCCAGCGCTAAACGCAACCGAACTTTAGATACAGATATATCAAGGTCTTGCTCGGACTTAGGCGTATGAGCTGCCAAAAGACTTTCGTACCAGCCGCTCAGCCCATATTCTTTCAAAATTTTTCTATCGAACCAGTCTTCTAAATCCCATATGCAGCCAAGCTGCCTAAGCAGTTGCGCAATACAGCGTTGTATGGTGCCGTTGCTAAGTCCTGCGGTTAGAGGATACAAAACATCAACTCCGCATAGCTTATCCAACAGATGGGCGGGGGCAGACTTATCAGGATGTACAATCTGTACTTTACCTTTATATTTCTCTACACGGCCGCTTATGGCCCGCATTTGATTTAAAGGAAACTGGCTTTCTATGTACTGCATACGGACATTGAAGAAAACCAGCGTAAGAAGGTTCCCGTCCTTATCAGAGCAACATATCCTGAACGGCTGAGCTCCCCTTCTTCCCCAGCGCGGCTGAGCGTACTCATCGATATGCAGACAGATCGTATTGCAGTCACCTACCTTCAGTTCAGACACACGCTCCGCCTTATGGCGATACAGTATTCCAGAAGGTAAATGGAAAAGCAGATCTAAGGCCGTCTCTATGCCCAGCTTTTTAAGCAAATTTGCCGCCCTTGCTTCGAAGGTGCTAATTGGACTGTTAAGAAGCGTTTTTATTTGTTTAAGGTTGCTCAATCCGGGCTGCACGCTGCTGTAAACACGTATTGAAGGCTATCTTACAAGCTGTATAAAAGCAATCAGCGCGGGTCTTGCCGACCATCTGACATGTCCTCTTTTCAAATATTAATCATCTGGTAACAGTCAAAAGATGTTGATATATATGAAGTTAGGTTTAGTAATGGTCCAATGAAGTACATCAAGTACCTGATCTTAGCAATTATCGTCGCCTATACTGCCTTGGTTCCGGGCAAAGTTGCGGTTGATTGGCTGGGATACCATGTCGAGGTTTCGGTCGCCATTGCGACGGCTTCTGTCTCGCTGTTGGTTGTTGTGTACTGGTTGACTAAGGGCTTTATACGCCGCATGTTCGGCTTTGTCCGAAACTTTTACAGCGCCAATAAAACAGAAAGAATACTTGACGTCGTCACCGGCATACTGATTGCACTTACAAGAAAGGACTATAAAGAGGCCGATAAGCAGATCACGCGCTCGCGCAAGCTTGTAAAGGCCGGACACCCTTTACTGACTTGGCTTGAAGGTAATTACAGAGCTGCCACTGGGGACAGTGAAAATGCCAATTTGCTGTTTTTTAACTTAAGCAATAATGACAAATACAGGTTTTTAGGCGCCTATTCTCAATATAAGCTTCGCGCGGAAAGTTCTCAAAGCGCGGCAGCCTTTAAAGTTGCTCAAAACTACTTAGAAAAAAACCACAAAGACTTTTTCTTTCTAGAGCAAGTCATAGCCCTGGCAGTTAAAGAAAAGGATTACGAGCTAGCCTTAAACTATCAGGCAAACATACCAATCAGCCTCAGCGGTCAAGAGGACGAGGCGGTGATTTGTTACCTGCTGGCGCAAAGCCAATCTGGGGAAGATAAAGAGGTTAGGCTTGAACAAGCTTGCAAGCTGGACAGCGGCTTGGTCCCTGCGGCACTGGAGTATGCCAAGTGCTTGGCGGACAAAGATCAGGGCAAGAAGGCAGAAAAATATTTGTGGAAATGCTGGGAGAAAAGCGGGCACTACAGATGCATTTTGGATTTGCACGAACTTTTGCAGGCTGATGATAAGGAAAGGCTTAATATTGCCAGAAAAGCGGTCGAGCTTATGCCAGATCGCTGGGACAGTTATTATATAGCGGGCCTAGCGTACCTAGACGCGCAACTACTGGTTACCGCCAAGGAGTATCTAAGTAAAGCTTGGCAAATCTTACATACGCAAGAAGTCTATGACCTTCTTAAGTCAATTGACGACCGCGATATAGATTTATTTGACGGAGCCTTCGACAAGGTGCACTGGACTTGCCGTAAGTGCTCGATGCAATCTGAAGATTGGGCGCCCATATGCCCAAGATGTGAGTCTTTCAACAGCCTTAAATGGTTTAGCAATGCTCTCAGCACAGAGCTGATGAAGTAAGGTATAATACTCGCGGCTTTGTTTGTTTTTTTATGTAAGCTTCATAACGCGAAGGAAGTCTAGGGAAGATTATCCTCTAAAAAACACACTACCTTAACTAAAAATTAATTATTTATTGCAAAACTCTGGCCATTGAGCGTTCAAAAAGGAGAAAGTAATGAATGAATTTTCAAATGAAATCCTGAGAAAAAAGAATTGGAATTATGAAAAATTTAGAGCTTTAGGATTAGAATTTATAGAACAGACGATCCAGATCACAGATAATTTTATTGCAACTAAAAATGAGGCTGGCTATGGGGATACACATCCTCCTCCTTGCTTCTTGTCTTTTCCGTTTGCGCCATAAGTAAAACAGTAATCATTCTACTTTATAAATCTGAAAGATTCTAGATATACCTAATAACAAAAAGGTTGCGAATTTAAGTCTAACGATAACTTTGACTTAGACAAAGTTTAGCTCGCAGGACTGGCAATCAAGGAGGCCATTCAAGCTTCCGAGTCTTGCGTCAGCAAGCTAAAACTGGCAAGATACAAAGCACTACTTGGATTATAAATAATCTACAAATCCATAATGATGCCGAAGCGAGTGGAGAATTTCTTATGATACCATGTCATAGTGTCTTCGGCGCCATAAAATGGATCAACACCCATCGCCACAAGATCGCCTGGCGTCACAGTATTTGTTCTAAATTTACTGGCAAACTCCTTCCTCAAAGTCCAAAACGCATCAAATCTAAATTTAAAACGCTCAAAAAAACTTATCTCAAATCCACAGCCTAATCGAGGATTTTGAATCACCTTGCCGTTATCCGTATTGTAAAAAAGTCTATCAACATTAGAGAAGACTGCCATCTGCACTATGCCGTTTGGGTCAGTAATATAATCTCCGCTATCCCTAAAGTGCGGATTTTCACCGCGTCCTTTGAGGGTATTAAACTCTACTCCAGCGAGCAGATATGGAATAAAATAACTGCCAAGCTTCAGGTCAAGTCTATACGACAACCCAAAAGAAAACCTCTCAAACAAATCATCTCTTTGTTTATTTCCGCGATTTATATTGGAGCAGTCAGCCTCTAAAGACACACGTAGCTTAAAAATTTTCATCTCTAAGCCAACTATTGCGCCAGTACCGATTCCTGAGACTTTTGTGGCTAAATTTCCACCCATACCACCAAGCATAATATCATTTTGGTTGAGATTATGACCAGGAATACCTCCTGCTGCATCGGGGACAGCGACAGCCCCACTACGCCCTACCAGAAAACCGCCAGCTATTACAGCGCCCCCTGGAGCAGAACCAGGCACGAAGTACTTTGGCTCCAGAGTAGCATTTGAGTCTGAGTAATTGCTGGTCACGCCTAGGTATAAATGCGGACGAAAGGAATCTTTGTTCGGACTTGAACAGCCGGATAAAAATGTCACCAGTAAAACAAAAGAGACAAATCCTACAGCATTAAGTTTATTTGTTGCATTTTTGCTACATCATTTAGCAACTAACTCAGAGCAAGACTGCCCCTCAGTACTTATGCCAAAGAAGGGGTTAAGCCCCCCCCCCCATGTCTTTTCTATTTGCACCACCAGTTACCATCATGAATACCTCAATGCGAAATCAAAAATACACAACACCAACACCCTTAGACTTTTTTAATTATCCACAAACTTGTGTCTAAAATGTTAAAAGCCTAATCAAAAAGCTAAACAATTCTAGCAAAATTGTACCATTTTCCTTTTCAAAATAAAATACTCACCTAAACAACTGCTCGTTTACCGCTTTTGATCGTGCGTGAGAACGTGATAAACTAAGCTTGAGATATTTTAGGGAATTTTTTAAGACGATTATGAAGCTGGCTTATGTGATTATATATGTATCCAATATTTGCAGCTCGATTGATTTCTTTGAAAAGGCCTTTGGGCTGAAAAGACGTTTTATGGGCGAAGATTATGCTGAATTGGATACAGGAAGTACTACTTTGGCATTTGCCGCGCATAAGAAAGGCAGTGAAAATTTACCTCTTGGATATGTTGCCGCAGATAAGTCTGATAAGCCATTAGGCATAGAGATCGCATTAGAGGCAGAATCTGTAAAAGAGTCTTATGACAAAGCCGTCTCTTGCGGCGCTAAATCTTTGAAGGAGCCGTCCGAAATGCCATGGGGACAAACCGTAGCTTATGTTAGATGTCCTGATGGCACGCTAATAGAGATTTGCTCTCCTATGAAGGCGTAGTTTCTATTAATAGGCAATTCAAAAAAATGTATATTTTGTTCGGCCAAAAGTGGTGCCGTAGCTTAGTTTTGTTTTAAAGCCTCTTCCGCTTTAGCGTATATCTACCTTCCAGAGATATAAGCATACTCCCTCAAGCTAAACTACTTACTTCCGGCGCTTGATCGTACGTGAAAACATGCTAAATTAAAGTCGATGAGTTTATTATGGAGTTTTGAGTATGGAATTAGGTTTGATGACTAAACGTTTTATCATGATAGGATTGGTTGGCGTGATGGTATCTGGGTGCGCAAAAGACCTTTCGCCAGATTCGTATACCGCAAGTCAGGCGGGGGAAGTCTCACAGACTTACCGAGGCAGAATCCTTAGCATTCGCCAGGTTACCATAGAAGGCAGCGATTCGCTTGGCGGCAATATAGTAGGCGCAGGACTTGGCGCCATCGGCGGCGGCGTTCTTGGTAATATGATAGGTCAAGGTAAAGGCCGTGTACTATCTACAGCCGCAGGAGCCGCTCTTGGCGGAATCGGCGGGGCATATGCTGAAAAGAAGCTGAAGCAACAGAAGGGCCTGGAATACATAGTTAAACTCGATAATGGTCAGACGATAACTTTGGTTCAAGGGGTAAGCCCAGCGTTTAGCGTAGGACAAACAGTGTTTGTTCATGTAAGCTCTAACGGCAGGTCTCGCATAACCGCCGATACATCGGGAATACAATAAGTCTTGACTTATTTAAAGCCTTTGGCAGGCGAGGCCTAAAGCGGCCGCGTTTGCTTAGGCTCAGTGTAATTATAAAATGTCATCCTACCAATACATCTATGTGATGAAGGGGCTTAGTAAGGCGTTCCCTGGAGGGAAGCAGGTCCTTAAAGAGACTTGGCTGTCCTTTTTGCCAGGGGCCAATATAGGCATAATAGGCGGAAATGGGGCTGGCAAGTCCACGCTTATGAAGATTATGGCCGATTTGGACAAAGATTATCAGGGCGAGGCCTGGCTTGCCAAAGACGCGACCGTTGGCTATCTGCCGCAGGAGCCTGCGCTTGATAACAGCCTTTCGGTTCGGGGGAATATCATTCAAGGATTTGCTGAAAAGAAAAGCGTTGTCGACGAATACGAAGCCTTATCGGCGAAATTTGCCGAACCTATGGATGATGTGGCTATGCAGCGGCTACTTGACCGCCAGGCAGAGCTTCAAAATATAATTGATGCGCAGGACCTTTGGGATTTAAATCGCCAAGTTGAGATTGCTATGGACGCTTTAAGGTGTCCGCCTGGCGACCAATCCGTCGAAAGCTTGTCTGGGGGAGAACGTCGCCGAGTGGCACTGTGTCGGCTTTTGCTGCAGAAGCCAGATTTGCTTTTATTAGACGAGCCAACCAACCATTTAGACGCAGAGTCGATCGCCTGGCTTGAGCGCCATCTGCAGGAATACAAAGGCACGGTCGTTCTGGTCACGCATGACCGGTATTTCCTTGATAATGTTGTGAAGTGGATATTAGAGCTAGACCGCGGCCAGGCATATCCGTTTGAGGGGAACTATTCCGCTTGGCTTGAGGATAAGCAAAAGCGCCTTGAGCTTGAAGGCAAGCAAGATGATTCGCGCAAAAAGACCATAGAGCGAGAGCTTGAATGGATTAAACAATCGCCCAAAGCGCGGCAAAGTAAAAGTAAGGCCAGAATCCGCGCATATGACGAGCTTCTGGTGCAAGATGAAAGAAATGCCAAAAACAAGCAGGCCGCAATATATATTCCGCCGGGACCGCGTCTGGGCGACAGTGTGCTGAAGGCCGAAAAGTTGTCGAAAGCCTATGCTGATAAGCTGCTGTTTGATGATCTTAGTTTCAACCTGCCGGCAGGGGGTATTGTTGGGGTTATTGGCCCAAATGGAGCCGGGAAAAGCACATTGTTCAGGATAATCGTAGGCGAAGAGGCGTCTGATACAGGAACCTTAAAAGTAGGGGAAACAGTAAAGATTGCTTATGTTAACCAAAGCCGAGACAGCCTTGATAGCGGCAAAACTATTTGGGAGGAGATATCCGGCGGGCTTGATGAGCTTGAGCTGGGCAAACGCAGGACTCCAAGTCGTGCTTATGTCGCCAGTTTTGGGTTTAAAGGTACTGATCAGCAAAAGAAAATCAACCAGCTTTCTGGCGGTGAGCGTAACCGAGTACATCTGGCCAAGTTGCTTAAGCAAGGTGCAAACCTGATTTTGCTGGATGAGCCAACGAATGATTTGGACGTTGAAACTTTGCGCGCGCTTGAGGATGCTTTAATTGACTTTGCCGGCTGCGCCGTGGTTATCAGCCATGATCGGTGGTTTCTTGACCGCATCGCCACACATATCTTGGCTTTTGAGGGCAACAGCCGCGTCGAGTGGTTTGAAGGTAATTACGGCGAATATGCGGCAGACTATCATAAGCGCTATGGTATAGACGCGGATAGCCCTAAGCGGGTAAAGTATAAACCTCTGTCAAGAAATGTATAGAAACAACCAATGAACGAAAGCAAAAACTTTATACTGGCCGTGGTCTTGATGTGCGGGGTGCTTGTAGGGTGGCAGTACTTTACGCCAGAACAGCCGACCCCTGCAACTAAGCAAGCGGACAGTCAGCCAGTTGCTCATCATCAGGACGCCGCCGTATCCTCGGCAAATATACCGGTTGCAGCACAAAATCTGCCGGCGGAGATAATTGATTTTGAATCGTCTGAACTGTCCGGCCAAATATCACTTAGGGGTATAAAAATCGCTGATATTAAGCTTAGGAAATATAAGGAAAGCATAAACAAGGACAGCGGGCCGGTTGTTTTGTTTAAAGAAAGCGGGCAAGAGTCCTACTATGCCGAGGCTGGCTGGGCCAGTATAGACAAGCACATAAAACTGCCAGATGAAAATACGGTGTGGTCGACGAACAGCAAAAAGCTGTCCCCATCGTCGCCGCTTATTTTAACGTGGGATAACGGACAGGGATTGGTCTTCAAGCGCACTATTGAGATAGATGGCAAGAACCTGATAACCGTTAAGCAGGATGTGCTTAACAACGGCTCTCAAAGTCTTAAAATAAGCGCATATGTTCTTATCAGGCGCGTAGGCCTTCCGGAAGGCGCCGGCCGATTTGCCATGATTCACGAAGGCGGGGTCGGGTACTTTGGTGGCAAGCTGCATGAAGTGTCTTACGATAAGATGGCCAAAGAGGCTTTAAGTCATCATGGTTTTGATGGAGGATGGGCCGGGATTACCGATAAATACTGGCTGTCTGCAATTATTCCTACGTCAACCTCTACCATCAAGTTTCGTGAGATTTCTGGATACGGCAAGCCAACCTATCAAGTTGATACTTTGACCGATATTTCTGACCTGGCCCCTGGAGGGGTTGTGTCATCGACTTCGCATATATTCCTTGGGGCAAAGGATCTGGATGTGCTTGATGGGTACGAGCAGAAGCTTGGCATAAAACACTTTGATTTGGCGATTGATTTTGGGTGGTTTTACTTTATCACACGCCCATTGTTCCTTTTACTGGATTGGCTCAGCGATAACATAGCCAATATGGGCTTGATTATCATAATCATGACGCTGTTGTTCAAGCTTGCGTTCTTTCCATTGGCCAATAAATCATACCGGTCCATGAACAAAATGCGAGAGATTGGGCCTAAGCTTAAATCGATTCAACAGTTTTATGCGAATGACCGCGCCAGGCTGTCCCAAGAGACGATGAACCTATACAAAAAAGAGAAGGTTAATCCTTTGGGCGGATGTTTGCCTCAGCTGATTCAATTTCCCATACTTTTTGCTTTGTATAAGGTGTTTTCCATATCTATTGACATACGACACTGTCGATTTTTGTGGATTGGCGATCTGTCAGAGGCGGACCCAACTTCGGTGCTTACGCTGTTCGGTCTGATTCCGATTACACTACCGGATTTTTTGTGCGTAGGAGTGCTTCCAATTCTGATGGGGCTGACCATGCTGATACAGCAGAAAATGGGGCCTGCTCCGGCCGATCCGACTCAGGCGAAGATGTTTTTGATAATGCCGATAGTCTTTACATTCATGATGGCGCAGTTTCCTGCCGGAGTGATTCTTTACTGGACATTGAGTAATATTTTGTCTATTGTTCAGCAGTGGGCAATTGGAAAGCTGTCCAAAACATCTAAATCTTAGAACTAAAAGTATGAAGCATATATCAATCGCGCTGTTTTCACTGATCATTCTGGTTGCAACAACGGCTTGTAACAAAAAAGTCCACCTTAAGGGTAAAAGAGAGATCTTTTGTACTTTAAGCGAAGACCTGAAGCCTGACCCAGTCGCCTCGGCCGAGGGGGTATCTGTCGCAATTCCTGAGGCAAACAGCTGTTGGACTCATGCGCGTAAAGACGCAACGCATAACGTCGGCAATCTTGAATGTTCGTTCCCTATTAAGCTTAAGTGGTCATACAAGCTGTCTGGGTCGGTTTCTCAAAATCGTAAACTTAATGCAGAGCCCATTGTTGTTGGTCAAGACGTTTTTATTTTAGATAACAGCGCCAAGGTACACTGCGTAAGAAATGGAAGGATCAAATGGTCGGTAAGTTTGCTGCCCGCGAGGACAACGCCCGATGACGTCTTGGGAAGCATTGCGTTCGATGGTCAGGTGATTTATGCGGCAACGAGCCTGGCCGAAGCTTTTGCTATAGAAGCCGAAACCGGTAAAATAATTTGGCGCAAGCAGCTTAACTCCCCAGCGCGTGGAGCGTTGCTGGTATACGGTGGATTTGTGTATGTACTGTCTATGGACAGTAAGGTTGAGGCGCTGTCCGCCGCATCGGGCGACTATGTATGGTCGCATTCAGGAATTTCGGAAAGCATTGCTTTGATGGGTGGCGGCGGATGTGCTGCTGCACGGGATATGGTGATTGTACCTTACGCGTCGGGCGAGGTTTTTGCGCTTTACTGTGGAAACGGCGGACAGGTGTGGAGCCAGATTGTCTCACACTTTTCCCCGGATAAGATGATAACTTCGCTGGCTCACATAAAGGCGCTGCCCGTAATTGACGGCAATCAAGTTTATATTGCAAGTAACAGTGGAAAAGTTGTTTCGCTTAACCTTGCAAACGGCAGGCAGCTTTGGGAACAAAGCATCAGTGGGGCTACCCAAACGCCGGTGCTGTCGCTTAACAGCCTTTTCATAATAACCAACGAGAACGACTTGGTATGTCTTTCGAAAACGACTGGAGCACCAAGGTGGATAGCGTCGTTGCCTAAGGCAGTAAAAAAGACGCCTGTTTTCTGGTACGGGCCTCTGTTAGCTGGCGGCAAGTTGATTCTGGCAGGATCGCATGGGGTTATTTTGTTTATTTCCCCAATCGATGGTCAAGTGATGTCATCCATGTTTTGCGGGGCAGGAATATCGGTTCCGCCAGTAGTTGCAAACGGCAAGCTGTATATACTGACCAACGAAGTATCGCTGCGGGTCTTTGAGTAGTCAATCCTCTTTATTGAAGCGATATAACCTTGATTTTTAAGCAAATTACTACGGTCAGGGCGGTGGAGTTCGAATGTGAAAACTCCAGAGTTTTGGTATAAAAAATCTTTTTTATCTAAGGCGCTTTATCCCTTATCGGCTGTATACCTGCTGGTGCGTAAATGTGATGAATGGTTTTCGCGCCCTGAAATCCCAGATTTGCCAAGCATAACGGTTGGGGGGATTACCGCTGGAGGGGCCGGAAAAACTCCCGTCGCCTTATCTCTTTATAAGATTATTGAATCTATTGGTTACTACCCATTCATTATAAGCCGCGGGTATAAAGGCAGGCTTTCAGGCGTTCACGTAAAAAAAACTGATAATTGCAAAGACGTTGGAGACGAGCCTTTAATGCTGACAGAAATAGGGTGCGATGTTTTTGTTGACCAAAATAAACTGGTAGCTGCGCGAAGGGCCAAACAGCTTGGGGCCAGCGCTTTAATATTCGATGATAGCTTGCAGTCAACCAGCATAAAAGCGCATGTAAATTTGCTGATAATTGATGGTGCCCAAGGTCTTGGCAACGAAAAATTGCTGCCAGCCGGGCCTTTACGAGAGCCAATGAAGCAGGTTCTTAAGCGCATAGATGCCGTGATTATTTTAGGTGAAGATAAACAAAGTGTTAGAACAGCAATTCCGTCAAAAATCCCTGTATTTACCGCCAAAGCTGTCACAACAGCCTTAGTAACAGGTCGGGCGTTGGCTTTTTGCGGCCTTGGATTTCCAGAGAAGTTTTTTAGTGCAATAAAAACACTTGGCGTTGATTTAATTGAGACGCGCGCATTTCCTGACCACTATTGCTACAAAGAAAAAGATCTGGAGGTTTTGGTAAAAAGGTCTGCAGACCTAAAAGCGCAGCTCATTACAACCAGAAAAGACCTGGTCAAAATACCAGGCCGCTTTCATGAATATTTATCCACGGCAAATTTGGATGTAGTATGGGACGACCAAAAATCGTTGATTGACTTTATAAAAAGCAGACTTAAGAGCCTTTAGATGCCAAACCCTCAGGACAATTGCCGCAGCCAGCCATTGGCCTCTATTCGCGGGATGAACGACCATCTTTTCGAAGAAGACGCCTTGTTTCGCCTTATGGTCGACAAAATATACAAAACATGCTCGCGGTATGGCTTTCGGTCTGTCAGTACCCCAATGCTTGAAAAAGTCGAAGTATTTACAAAACCTTTGGGTGAGACCAGCGACGTTGTCGGTAAAGAGATGTACGTATTTGAGGATAGAGGCGGAGATACTTTGGCTCTGCGACCTGAAGGCACGGCCTCAATCGTCCGAGCGTTCATAGAGCACAAACTGTTTGACAACCTGCCATTTAAGGCGATGTATTCTGGCCCTATGTTCAGGTATGAAAGGCCGCAGAAAGGTCGTTTTCGCCAACTGCATCAAATCGGTATAGAATCGATCGGATACGCAGACTATTGGTCGGATGTAGAGTGCATATCGGCCGCCTATGCCAGTTTGCAATCGATTGGCGTTGCCGGCCACGTTCAGTTGGAAATAAACACCCTGGGCGACAGCGAAAGCAGAGCTGCATATCGCCAGGCTTTAGTTGCTTTCTTTCAAAAGCATGCTGATCAATTGTCGGCAGTAAGCCAGAAAAGACTTGAAATCAATCCATTAAGGATTCTTGATTCTAAAGAGGAACAGGATAAGGCTTTGTTCCCCGATGCTCCTAAGATGAGGGATTATCTGACCGAAAGCGCTAGTGCGTTTTTTGAAAATGTTTTGTTAGGCTTAAAATCGCTTGGCATTTCCTATGTCATCAATGACCGATTAGTGCGGGGGCTGGATTATTATGTCCATACGGTATTTGAGTTTACTACTACTGATTTAGGCGCTCAGGGAACCGTTCTGGCCGGAGGAAGATATGACGGCATGGTCACAATGATGGGAGGGCCGCAGATGCCGGCATTTGGTTGGGCCGCTGGATTGGAACGTTTATCGATGCTTACAAATATTAAACCGGAAGCACAACTTGCTGTAGCCATCATACCCATAGGCGATGAAGCAGCTGAACCCGCATTCAAGCTGGCAGATATGTGGAGGAAATTTGGCGTTTGCGCTGAGGTTATGCGCGGAAACGCTGTTGGCAAGATGTTGGGTAAAGCTGATAAATTGGGGGCAGCTTACGTTGCCTTGCTGGGTAGTGAAGAGATTGCAAACAATACAGTCACCGTCAAAAACCTTGCTACAGGGGCTCAGCAAAGTATCTCTCCACAAAAAATCACAGATCTGCTTAAAGCCTGATGCTCACGGACGAAAAACTGCAGGCTATCGTAGACCATTTTGAGGATTTAAAAACCAAAATGGCGTCCAACTCTTTTGGTGGTGAGGATTTTATAAAACTATCTCGCGAATTTGCCGCTATGGAGGAAAAGGTCGAGGCCATTAGTCACCTGCGCTCTTACAGGCAAGAGCTAAGCAGTCTTAAGTCTATGGCTGGTGACGATGACGCTGAGATGCGTGCTTTGATTGACGATGAAATCTGTGAAATGCAGCAGAAAGTTGCGCAGAAAGAGCATGAAGTAAAAATTCTGTTACTGCCGAAAAATGAACTTGACGAGAAGAACGCAATCGTTGAGGTCCGTGCCGGCACTGGTGGTGATGAAGCAGGTCTGTTTGCTGGCAACCTGTATCTGATGTACCAAAAATATGCCGATTATCGTAATTGGAAGTTTGAGCCAATTTCCGTCAGCGAAAACGATTTGGGAAGCCTGCGTGAGGCCGTCATTAATATATCTGGGAAAGGAGTTTTTGCTCGTCTTAAATTTGAATCAGGCGTACATCGAGTTCAGCGCGTACCAACGACTGAGTCCAGCGGTCGCATTCACACATCAACCGCTACGGTTGCCGTACTGCCTGAGGCGGAAGAAGTTGACGTCAGCATTGACGACAAAGACCTTAAGATAGACGTTATGCGGGCGTCTGGCGCTGGCGGCCAGCACGTGAATACGACAGAGAGCGCGGTCAGGATAACTCATATCCCCACCGGCATAGTCGTGGTGCAACAAGATGAGCGATCACAGCATATGAACCGTGCGAAGGCGATGAAAATACTTAGATCAAGAGTCTATGACCTGGAAAGGCAGAATATAGATTCTACCCGCGCTTCGGAAAGGCGAAGCCAAATTGGTAATGCAGATCGGTCTGAACGAATCCGCACCTATAATTTCCCTCAAGGACGGGTTACCGACCATCGCGCCAACATAACGCTTTATAAAATCGAGGAAATCATGCTTGGCGGTAAAGCATTCGATGAGCTGGTTGACTCTCTTATAATCAACGAGCAAGAGAGGCTCCTTGCAACGGCGCAGTGATAATTTTTCAGCGTCTAGTTAGTGCAAACTCACCGCATCCAGAGCCAAAGAAGCCTATGGGAACCTGATCATCGATATGGCGTTTGTGCTGGATAACTAAATTAAGCTCATCGGCCAACCTTTTCATTTCTTGTAAAGAAATCGTTTCATAAGGATATCCACCAAGCCAATCATGCGCGTCGTACGCAAAACTCATGCCGCGTGATTGTTTTTTGTAATTTTTGACATAAGAAATTGGATTGGTGCCATTAATGGTGAGGTCTATAGAAAATCCGATTACATATATAAATTGAGCCATTTTTTGCAAGATACTCGGCATAGATGAATAAGTGCGTTTTATGATCTTCCAAGCTTTGTCGCATTTTGTACTTCGATATAAAGCCAAGACTAAAGCGCCGTTATCATTCATCATCTCTGCCGCTTTACGTATTGCGGAGTACAGATCGCCAGTGTGATGCAATACTCCCCAAGAATAAACCACATCAAATTTGCCTAAAACATCCGGTTTTAAGTCGAAAACACTAAGCTGCCTGACATCCAAGTTAACATTCGGCAAAAAGCGTTTAAAAACTGCTTTTGTTGTCTCAACAGAGATTGGATCGATATCTATCGCAGTTATACTTTTCGCACCTAAGCGTGCTGCGGCCAAAGAGAATAATCCAGAACCACAGCCAATATCTAAAAAAGTTTTTCCAGCAAGTTTATTCGCCCCCCCCGGCAAATTTTCTAAAAGGCTCGAGATCGAGTTTTCGGCTGTTTGTATTCTATCTTCGTCAATTAAGTTTGCGTACTTTTGCCAATTTTCACCAAAGGCAAAATGAGAATCCAGTTCTTTTAGGTTTTTAGACATAGTCACACCTCATAATACTGTCTGTACCATTTAATGAATTCTTTAATTCCATATTCTATTGATGTATTCGGCGCATAGTCGGTATCCGCAGACAGGTCCGTTACATCTGCCCAGGTTTTTTGTACTTCACCAGGTTGAATTGGCAGCATTATTTTCTTCGCCTTGGTACCAAGCTCTGATTCTATGCATTCTATATAGCGCATGAGGTTTTCTGGCTTGTTATTGCCTATATTATACAGGCGATATGATGCAACATGGCTGGTCGCCGGGTCAACAGAGATTTGCGGATTCTTGGCTGGAAAACGTTCAAAAGCAACTTTCAACACACCGGTAACTATGTCGTCTATATAAGTGAAATCCCGCACCATATTGCCGTGATTAAATACCTCGATTGGTTTGTCTTCCAGCATGTTTTTAGTAAAAGAAAACAAAGCAAGGTCTGGCCTTCCCCAAGGGCCGTAGACGTTGAAAAACCTCAGCCCTGTACATGGTATATCAAAAAGGTGAGAGTAAGAGTGAGCCATAAGCTCGTTCGCACGTTTACTCGCCGAGTATATACTCAGTGGATGATCAGCCGGGTCGTGCTCAGAAAACGGCATTTTGACGTTGGCGCCATAAACTGAGCTGGTTGATGCATAAACCAGATGCTTTACCGGATAATGACGGCACCCCTCCAAAATATTTAAAAACCCATAAATGTTAGAGTCTATGTATGTATACGGATCCTTAAAGCCGTACCTGACTCCGGCTTGGGCCGCTAAATTAATCACAATTTCCGGCTGATACTTTGAAAAGGCTGCCAGAACCTCATCTTTATCTTTAAGATCAATCCTCAGCTCAATAAATTGATTATGGTCGCTTAACTGCCGACTGCGGGCTTCTTTCAACGATACGTCATAGTAGTTGTTGAAATTGTCTATGCCGACGACTGAATGGCCGGCCCCCAAAAGCCGTTTAGCAATGAAAAAACCAATAAAACCAGCTGCTCCCGTAACGATAAGCTGCATTTTGGCTAAAGCCTCCAAAGAAGAACATTCTCAGGCCTTTGATCTCTGTCAAGTACGGACTTTATATCCATAACCAGACAGCGCTGAGACGGTTTTACAAGGCGGTTAATAAGTTTCCAGCCTTGATCGGTAAAACTTTGGTGAGCCACCGCAAAAATAACCACATCAACGTCACTTATTGTGTTTATATCGGCGTTAGTAAGACCATATATATCCATCATTTCTGTTTTATCAGCATACGGGTCGGTTACGACCACGTCCAGCCCCAGCTCTTGCAGAGACTTGACTATATCGTATACCTTACTGTTTCTAAGGTCTGGGACGTTTTCTTTGAACGTCATCCCAAGAACAGCGATCTTCAGATCGTTCCTCAGCATCTTGTTTTTGACTAAAGTTTTCAGCATGCTTTGCGCGATGTATTCACCCATGCTGTCGTTTATACGTCTTCCGCTTAGGATAACTTCGGGATTATATCCAACTGCTTTAGCCTTATGGGTAAGATAATAAGGATCAACTCCAATACAATGGCCACCAACTAAACCGGGTTTGAATGGCAAAAAATTCCATTTAGTTTCGGCTGCGTCCAGGACGTCTTGAGTGTCAATTCCCAGACGACTGAATATAAGCGAAAGCTCGTTCATAAGCGCAATATTGATGTCACGTTGAGTATTTTCGATTACCTTAGCTGCCTCGGCTACTTTTATGCTTTTGGCACAAAATACGCCCGCTTCTACTACAGACGAATAAACCTCTTTGATTATGCTGGTAGTGCCAGCGTCAGATCCAGATACCACCTTGCGAATTGTTGTAAACTTATGTTGTCTGTCGCCTGGATTTATCCGTTCCGGGCTGTAGCCTACGGCAAAATCCTGACCGAACTGAAGTCCGGAACACTGCTCCAGCACTGGAACACATTCTTCTTCAGTCGCACCCGGATACACTGTTGATTCGTATACTACGATATCCCCCTTCTTCAGCTGCCCCCCAACTGTTTTTGACGCCGAAATCAGTGGCCCAAAATCCGGCTTATTGAATGAATCAACTGGGGTTGGCACACATACTATATGGAAATCGGCTTTTTTAAGACTTTTTGGATCCGAAGTTAACTCTATGCGCGTTTTTTTTAAATCGTCAGCCTCAACCTCGCCGGTAACATCAATTCCTTTGTTCAGCTGATCGATTCTCAAGGCATTAATATCAAACCCTACAACGCTGTGCTTTTTGCCAAAAGCAACGGCTACAGGCAGCCCTACATACCCCAAACCAACGACAGAAACTTTCCTCAAACCTATCTCCAGGTCAATTAAGTCTCTTACATTAGCGCTTTTCTTAGGTAATCACAATTTCTTGTAGACTGCTATTTGTTCGGCTATGTCTTTGCTAAAAGCCGTACCGAAATAATGTGGCGGCCTGATAAAATCCCTCGTCTGTGCATGCAGGTATACCTGATCCAGCAGACTAAACCCCGCCTCTTTCGCCAATTTATGCCACACGCTGATTGACCGCTTTTCTCCCCAGAATATGCCGTTGCGCTCGTATGGAACATTGTATAGATGGTTGTACAGCCAAAACTTAGCGTACTGATAAATCTCTTGCCAAGTTAACGGCACATCACACCATATGAACGCCCCTCCCCGTTTAAGTATCCTTCCAACTGCAGATAAAATTTTCCTGACAATCTCTAATTCACAGGCATACGTAACGATCGAACAAATGACAACATCATAAGATTCTGTGGGGATGTCGTTCAGATCCAGCGACGAGTAGATTTTAGTTTGCTTCAGAAGATCCGGGTAGTTGTGCTTGAAATATTTTATAGAGGTTTCCTGAACTTCTTGCAGATCAACTTTCCAACCATCTTTAATCAAAGACGCCTCAACCACTCCTGTTCCAACGCCAATACTTAAAATTGATGCACTGCGATTCGAATATATTTTCAGCAGCTCAGCAAACTTACCCGCTAAGACATACTTGTCCGTTACAAAAGACTCTCGCAGATCAAATCGACCGTTTTCAAATAGCTTTTTATAAAAAGCATCAAAAAGTTTGCTATCCGGCCAGCTTTTGATGCTATGATCAATATCATCGGCTAACTGCCTCAAATCGATATCATGCCAAGTGGTTTGTTGAAGAGGAATGTACACGTATTAAACTGGGTGTGGGCTATTTTTATTCTTTTTGCGAAATTTATTATATGCCAGCATTTTTATGGCCCTATATAAATTTACAAAATATGGCTTAATAAAAACGCCAAGCCTCACATTGGTTTTACAATATACAAAATAGTACGACATGAAGATATTATAGAGATATTTTAGAGTATCCGTAGCTTTTAATTTACCATCTATCGGCGTCATTCTGTTCTCACCGGATCTGTACATAACCAAATTTTCATTGATATGAACAAAAGGACAGTAAAATCCCCATCTAAGCAAAAATTCAAAATCTTCCGACCCACCTAACGATAAACTTTCTTCAAACCCACCCAAATCCTTTACATACTGTTTTTTTATTAAGATCGATGATACTGGAACTGTGTTTCTGTAGAGCAACTCCTTAAACGTTATTGCATGAAAGGTGTTTTCGGCAGATTGGGCTTGATACTGTCCTTTCTCATTAAATCTTGACATATTGGAGTAGCATAGGCAGGCGTCGCTCTTAATAAACTCTGCCATCTGCAGCTCCAGCTTGTCTGCGCGCCAAATATCATCATCGTCGCAGAAAGCGATAAAATCACCGTTGGCCACATATATACCGACATTTCTGGCTCGCGCTGGGTTTCCTGTGTGATTTATCTCAAAAAAACGAATTTTCTTTTCAAAATTTTTATCTTGTATAGCTGTTTTAAGCACGTCATCATAACCATCCGAAACAACAATCAATTCTGTGTTTCGATAGGTCTGGCCGACAATTGATTCTATAGTCTCAAAAACTAATTCATGCCTGTTGTAAGTCGGAATAATTACACTAACAAGAGGCGTTTCCTGTAAACCATTCACAATAACTTTTATTGCTTAAGAAACTTGCGTTAAGCTAGCCCCATAACATCTCAATGTCAATTTATTATTGGTGCGTTTACTACAGACCACCCTTGCTATTTCACCGTTTTAATATTAGCGTTTGGGTGTCGGGCGCTCTTAGCTCAGCTGGATAGAGCACCGGCCTTCTAAGCCGGTTGTCGTAGGTTCGAATCCTACAGAGCGCGCCATTAAATTTTGTCAAGGAATTGAGTTATGAAAATCGACGGTAATGCCATCAAAATAGGTATGCTTCTGGAGCATAAGGGAAAGCTGTGGTCGGTGGTGAAAACACAGCATGTAAAGCCTGGAAAAGGCGGAGCTTATATGCAGGTGGAGCTTAAGGATATAAGATCCGGCAGCAAGCTGAACGAACGGTTCCGTGCCGGTGAGTCCGTAGAAAGAGTCCATTTAGAAGAAGAAGAGTTTCAGTTTCTGTACAAAGAAGGTGACGGCTTCGTCTTCATGAATAACACTAACTTTGAGCAGATATCCCTAAGCGCGGATCAAGTTGGCGACGGCGCTGTGTACCTGAAGGAAAATATGACGGTGTCGATATCGTTTTATGAAAAAGAAGTTATTGGCGTAGTTCTGCCCGATACCGTCGTCATGGAGATAGCAGAAACAGAACCAGTTGTAAAAGGGCAGACGGCGGCGTCTTCCTATAAGCCAGCTGTGCTGGACAATGGCGTAAGGATTATGGTCCCTCCTCATATAGAGGCGGGGATTAAAGTTGTAGTAAATACAGCCGATAATTCGTATGTTGAAAGAGCTAAATAGGCGAAACATACGAGTATGAGAAGCGCAAATCTTCCGCCGCTTTCCCCCAATATGACCGTAGTGACGCGGGCTGTCTTTAAGGCCTCTCGGCGGCTAATTCGTGATTTCAACGAGGTAGAGAACCTTCAGGTATCGCGCAAAGGCCCTTATGATTTTGTGACGAACGCCGATCTTGCCTCGGAAAAGATCCTGATATCAGAGCTTCAGGCCGGCCGTCCAGATTACGGCTTTTTAACCGAAGAGTCTGAAACCATAAAAGGAGAAAATGCCTCCTGTAGATGGATTATTGACCCCATTGACGGAACGATGAACTTTATGCACGGATTTCCGTTTTGGTGCATCTCTGTAGCTTTGGAAAAGGACCAAGAGGTTATTTGTGGCGCTGTTTTTGACCCTATTAAGAACGAATTGTTCTGGGCAGAAAAAGGCATTGGGGCGTTCCTGAATGACCGCAGAATACGTATAGGCTCAAGGAGATCGCCAGGAGATGCCGTTTGCGCCGTTAGCTATCTTGTTTCGTATGAGAAAGAAGAAAAATGCAAATCTGAGTACGACATTATCAAAAATCAGGTTGCGGCGGTGCGCAGAACCGGCTCAATAGCCTTAAACCTTGCCTACGTCGCCTGTGGAAGGTTTGATGTGTGTGCTGCCGTAACCCCCATAAATTATTGGGACATTGCAGCAGGAGCTTTGCTGATAAAAGAAGCGGGCGGAAACGTTACTGATTTGTACGGCGGAAAGCTGAAAACCTCTCCTGACACCTTGGTTGCGGCGAATATGGATTTGCTTGAGAAAATTACATCATTATTCTCGCGGAAGTAATCAGGCCTACTTTGGGTGATCGGCATTTCGGGCTACGCGCCTCTATTTTTGACTCGCAGCTCTGGTTAAGCGGTCGTTTATAGCGATCCCTATCCCTTCATTAGGAATCGGCATGATTGCGATTGCGGATGGACCAAGTTGATCCAGTTCTCTAAGCATGGAAAACAAATTGGCCGCAGCCTCGCCCAAATCACCTGACTCACTTAGGTTAAGACATATATGTTTGCCGGGGTTGGGCAAAATGTCTTTGGTATTCTCAAAACCCAACAAAGCCTCACCAGGCTGCAAGTCGGCTACATTAAGCCTCACGCTTGAGTTTGGGCAGTAATGGCACTTCATCTGACCTGGGGATTTTATTTCAGTAGGCACGTTATCGCTTATTTCCACGAATTTGGATATATCTTCACGGGTTATGGCCCCAGGACGCAGAATTGTCGCTTTGCCATATGACAGGTCGATAATAGTGGACTCTATGCCTACCTTACACTTACCTCCGTCAACGATAAGCAAATCCTGATTGTTCAGAGCGGACATGGCGTCTTTCGCCGAAGTTGGGCTGATTTTTGTCGACATGTTGGCGCTTGGGGCAACAATTGGACGGCCAAATGATTCTAGCAAGGCAAGGGCAACTGGGTGATTTGGAATGCGTACGCCGATATACTCAAGCCCAGCCGAAGCTAACAACGAGATGGAACAGCCTTCCTTACGCTTTAAAATCATGGTCATAGGGCCAGGCCAAAAAGCTTGTGCAAGCCTGTAAGCAGCAGGAGTGACTTCAACATATTCCTGCACCTGTTTTATGCAGAAAAAGTGGGCTATAAGCGGATTGAAAGTGGGGCGGTTTTTAATTTGGTATATTTTTGCTACTGCAAGGTCATTGGTGGCGTCTCCACCAAGGCCGTAAACAGTCTCTGTCGGGAATACGACAACGTCTCCATACATTAAGCTATGTACGGCTGTCTCTATCGCATGTTGATCAAAACCCAAAATCACTGAAAACTCATTGCAAAGAACGCCTAATGCATCAATAACTTTATTGTTAAAAAAAAGCCACAATGTTAACGTTGCCCGGGCGTTAATGGAAACTGTAGAGTGTTTAAGGGTTATTTCGCGGCGATTGTTACTCCTTGGAAAAGCGGTAAACTCGATCTTGAGGCGTTTGGTCGGCACATCGATTTTCTGACAGAAAACAAGATCGCAGGCATAGTAGTGTGCGGCTCTACCGGCGAATCAATTCTGCTAAGCCCAGAAGAACGTCAGCTTGAGATTAAAGAGTCAATTACTCGGGTCAAAGGGCGAGTACCTGTAGTTATCAATATCGGATCGCCAGACACGCGCGCGTGTATTCTTCAAGCCCATGAAGTCGAAAAATATAGTCCTGATGCGATATTGGTAACCTGCCCATACTACGTCAAGCCGTCGCAAGAGGGCATTTATCAGCATTTTAAAGCGATTCATGATGCTACGCGCTTACCGATAGTGGTATACAATGTGCCGCACAGGACAGGCGTGGATATTGCTACTGATACTGTCAAGCGAATGGTTGACAGTCTCCCGCGCATAAAGGCTTTAAAGGAGGCAACCAACAACCTCTGCCGTATAACAGAGCTTGCCAAAACCTATCCGGCCGAGCGTTTTCAGGTGCTTTGCGGTAATGATGACATAGCATTAGCCGCTTTCGCAATGGGGGCCTGCGGAGCCGTCTCAGTAACGGCCAATATTGCCCCAAAAGAGTGTACGGACATGTATACGCGGTTTTTCGCGGGCGATTTGGCAAGCGCCGCAGTTATCAGAAACAAGCTTGCCCGCCTCAATCAAGCCCTGTTTATTGAGCCAAATCCAGTTCCGGTCAAATACGCTTTAAGCCTTATGGAAAGAATGAATGATGAGGTTAGGGGTTCGCTTAGCCAACTTGGTCAGGAATCCAAGGCTGAAGTAAAGGCGGCCATGTGTGAAGCAGGGCTTCTATGCAAAAGAAGATAGTCGCGCAAAACCGCCGTGCGAAATTTAACTATATCATTGAAGAGACCTTTGAGGCGGGGCTTGTACTGCATGGAAGCGAGGTTAAATCCTTACGCGCTGGTAAAGCCAGCATCCAGGAATCCTATGCCGCTGAAGAACAGGACGGCGATATTTACTTGATTAACTCAACAATTCAGGAGTATCCACATTCGCTGTTTAACCACGAACCTAAGCGGCCGAGAAAATTGCTACTACAGCGCAAGCAGATCAATAAGGTACTGGGCAAGGTTAAGCGCAGTGGGTATACGCTGATTCCCTTGTCGATATACTTTAATGAAAGAAATCTGGCTAAGTTAGAGCTCGCGCTGGCTAAGGGAAAAAGTAACGTAGATAAACGTGAAACGCTTAAGAAACGCGACTGGCAGCGAGATAAAGAGCGCATAATGTCAAATTATAATAAACGAGGCTGATTAAGTGGTAGTTCGGGTTAAAACAGTCGCTTTTTAGGGAATCGAAGCCCAAAGCGTAGAGGTGCAGATTCAACTTCAAAGCGGGCTTTCTGCGTTCAACATAGTCGGCCTTGCCGATAAAACCGTGGCCGAAGCACGCGAACGCATAAGGGCGGCTATTTACTCTATGGGGCTGGCTATCCCCGCCAAACGCATCACCATTAACTTGGCTCCAGCCGATCTTCAAAAAGAAGGCACTCATTATGATCTGCCAATGCTTATGGGGCTTTTGGCCGTGATGAGTGCTATTCCCTCGGACTGCTTGGACGACTATGTAGTTATGGGCGAATTGTCGCTCGACGGGCGAATAAACAGGGTAAATGGCGTTTTGCCAAGCGCTATACACGCCAACACCTTGGATCTTGGGCTGATATGCCCCAAAAGCTGCGGTGCAGAGGCGGCCTGGGCAGGCGACCTTTGTATCGTTGCCGCAGATAATGTGCTTTCCTTGATAAATCACTTAAAAGGTTTGCAAATGCTGCCAAAACCGGAAGTAAACACCATGTTTACAACGGAAAACGACCTCTGCTTCAGCGATGTGAAGGGACAGATTGTGGCCAAAAGGGCTTTGGAAGTTGCGGCCGCAGGTGGGCACAACCTTCTTATGCAAGGCCCGCCAGGGGCCGGAAAGTCCATGCTGGCCGCTAGGTTGCCGGGTGTACTACCTCAATTATCACCGCAAGAAGCCCTTGAGGTTTCAATGATCTACAGCGTAGCTGGCATACTTGATGATCAAGGCTTGGTTACAACCCGACCGTTCAGAGAGCCGCATCACTCGGCCTCACTTCCAGCCCTGGTCGGTGGCGGCCTAAAAGCCCATCCTGGCGAGATTTCGTTGGCGCATAATGGCGTACTGTTTATGGACGAATTTCCAGAGTTCTCACGCGGAGTCCTTGAGGCTATGCGCCAACCATTGGAAATCGGCAAAATAACGATTGCAAGGGCGAACAGTCACGTGACATATCCGGCCAATTTTCAATTGATTGCCGCCATGAATCCCTGTAAATGCGGATATCTTGGGGATAAAGCTAAGCAATGCACTCGCGTCCCTAACTGCGGGCGAGAGTATATGATGAAGTTATCCGGCCCTCTTCTGGACAGAATTGACATTCAACTGGATGTTCCTGCGGTTTTGATTGACGAGCTTAACAGGCAAAACTCATCAGAGGAAACCAGTAAAAATATTCTCACTCGCGTTACTGCAGCCAGACAGAAGCAGCATCAACGCTATGGCGGCGCCCTGACCAATGCTTCGGTTAAAAACGCTGCTCTAGAGGAAACTTGTTCGCTTAACCCTGATGCCCGAAGTATGTTGGTAAATGCGGCTGAGAAACTAAGATTGTCGGCGAGGGGATATTATCGTGTTATTCGCGTTTCCAGGACTATAGCAGACTTGGAACAAAGCCAATCTGTGTCTCGTCAACATGTTTCCGAAGCCCTATCATATCGGCTTAAATTAGGAACCCAATCCCTACTTAGCAATTGTGCTTAAGAGGAGATTGGGTTATCTCATGACCGCAATTACGATGTCCATCAGGTTTAGTTAGTACAGCTTTTTAAGCCCTATATTGATTCATTTAAGTAATTAGGGGCATTGGGCTGTGCAACGTCTTAAGATTCTAGATTAAGCAAAGCGTCAAGTAGATCTGGGATCAATTCACGCATAAGCGATAAGACCCGTATGCAGTTGCTGAGTTTTTTAATCTTTTTGATTTCTGATGCTAAAAGGGCGGTTGGAAGAGTTTTAAGGCCTTCACTGTGCTTGATGATTGCTTCTGTGACGGCAGGCTCTGACCTTTGTGCAGAAAGCTTGCCCCAAAACCTGAAATAACGTAGTATCCTGATATAGTCTTCTTGTATCCTCACAGACGGGTCGCCGATAAACTTCACGAGTCTTTGCCTAAGGTCAACCACTCCATCGTATGGATCGAACAGTTCCCCAGACCTGGCCATATATATCGAGTTTACGGTAAAATCGCGCCGCTTGGCGTCTTGGTTCCATGAGGTTGTAAACATTACATCCGCTTTTCGCCCATAGGTTTTGACGTCTTCACGCAAAGTGGAAATCTGAAAGGTTTGGCCTTTGTATTTGATATGAATAACGCCATAGCGCACCGCAAATGGGTTTAGCTTGATTCCATCAAGAACCTTAAGCGCCTTTATCGTTTGGTCAGGCGTTGCGGTTGAGGCTATATCCACATCTTCTGATCTTATGCCGAGTAAAGCGTCGCGTACACAGCCGCCGACAAACCTGGCCTCAAATCCGCTGGCGGCCATTGTGTCAATCAGCTCTGTGTTTATCCTCGTTAAAACGATTTCCTGCGCAAGTGGTATGGATAATGTGTTCGGCATTTCTTGTTCAACGCTGCCTGTTATGCTAGGCTCAGCAGGATATTAGGCTGGAAATGCTGTGGACGAAATCAAAAACTTAAAATTCGAAGAAGCACTTAAAGAGCTTGAATTGATTGTCAGGAAGCTAGAGGAAGGTAATACGCCCTTAGAGCAGGCCATTGAGCTGTACGAAAAAGGCGCTGTTTTGCGCAAACACTGCCAACAAGTGCTGGACGATGCAAAACTGCGTATAGATAAAGTCGTACAAGACGGGGAAAAGGTCGACTTAGTTCCATTAGAGGAATCTTGAATCCGGCGGGCTATGGCTAAAATTATTGACGGTAAAGCTCTGGCGGAAGGCGTGCTGAGTAATGTGCGCCAGAAGCTGCAAGATTTGGGTCGGCAGGCTACCCTTGCCATTATCAGGGTTGGTGATGATCCGGCCAGTATTGTCTATATCCGTAACAAAGAACTCGCCGCCAAAAAGCTTGGCATAGCGGTAAAAAGCTTTTGCCTTCCCAAGGCGACCAAACCCGATGAAGTAGCCGACTTAATAGATAAGCTAAATGTTGATAAAAACATTAACGGCATTTTGCTGCAGCTGCCTTTGCCGAACCACATTGACCCCAGAGATGTTACCAACAAAATCTCTCCAGAGAAAGACGTTGACGGCCTGACGCTGATTAATCAAGGCAAGCTTTTTGTTAATGACGGTGGCGGAATGCACCCATGTACGCCAACAGGAATCGTACACATGATAAAATCAGTTGGCCAAGATATATCAGGTATGCACGCGGTTATGCTGGGGCGCTCGCAAATCGTTGGAAAGCCTTTGGCTCAGATGCTGTTGCAGGAAAATTGCACGGTAACTAATGCGCATTCGTACTCTCAAGACTTGCCTGGTATCTGCAGGACTGGAGATATTGTTATCAGCGCGATAGGTAAGCTTCAATTTGTGCAGGCGAGCTGGATCAAAGAAGGGGCGACAGTCATTGATGTAGGGATAAACCGCGATCAAAACAACAAAATAGTGGGGGATGTAGATTTTCTGTCAATTCACGACATAGCCGGGGCAATTTCCCCGGTGCCTGGGGGCGTTGGCCCCATGACCATCGCCTACTTAATGCATAATGTGATAGAAGCGGCAACAAAACAACAACGGCAAAGATAGATTCAGGCGATATGGACTAGCGGTTGTTTTCTGTGAGGCTTGGCGTGCTATCATTGTGCCCTGAATGGGTAGTGTTGGTTATTGTATGTGGCTTCTGTACGGGCTGGTTATATTCATTGTTTCGGCGACGATTACCAAAATCATGGTATCGTTTGGCATTACGGACCGCCCGACCACTAGGTCGCTTCACACTTGCCCAACGCCACGCGCAGGTGGAGTCGCTATAGTTACTGTCTACAGCTTAGGCATCGCTGTACTGTACTACTGCAAACCAGAAATATTCGGCATATATTCGAACGGCCAATTATGTACAATAGCTGGTGCAATAGCGGTAATCGTTGCCACAAGCCTCTATGATGATATTCGTCCGATTTCATATACATACAGGCTTATTATTCAGGTAATTTGCGCAGCGGCAATCGCTCAATCTGGGTTGGGGTTAAGCAAATTGTGGCTGCCGTACGTGGGATATATTCAGCTAGGCGCTTTTAAAGCCCTGTTTACGGTACTTTGGGTTGTGTCATTTATAAACATATTTAACTTCATGGACGGTGTGGATGGACTGGTCGGCGGGTGCTGCATCCTTGCATGTGCCTTTTTGGCAGTCGTAGCCCAAGATAATGGTGACAGCTTAATGCGGTACAGCTTGGCGGTACTTGCACTCTCTACCTTGGGCTTTCTGATGTTTAATTTCCCCAAAGCCAAGATATTTATGGGTGATGTCGGTAGTCATTCTTTAGGATTTCTGTTCGCTTTGCACGAGATAAATATGGACGCCACGTATGCGTACGTCACGCCTGCCGATAATTTTATCCCATGCCTAACGGCAATCATCATTGTGGGTAATTTCACATTTGACGTAGTATTCACGCTGGCCAGAAGGCTAGCTTCTGGTAAAAGTATAGTACTGCCTCATAATGAATTCTTGTTTCATATTCTGTATAAAAACGGTTGGTCGCATGTAAAAATCTCGCTGCTGCATTTTGGGTTTGTAATCTTTCAGGGCGGGCTGGTGTGCATTTCAAAGTCAAAAACCTCTATGGCGCTGTCTGCCTTGATTGTGCTTACGGTACAGGCAGTATACGCTTACATAGTGCTGCATATGAAAAATACTGTAAATGCAAAGTAAGCCTCAGTGGGTATACGGCAAACACGCGGTCAAAGCTTGCCTTGAGAACCCTAATCGCAAGGTTATTAAAGTGGTGGCCCAAAGCCAATCGGACAGTTTAGTTGATTTAGCAAAGGGACGAGGTATTAAGGTTGAGCCGGCGCCGGAAGGCTGGTTTGACAAGGAATTTCACGGTCAAGTGCATCAAAAAATCGCCGCTTTGGTCGAATGTCGGCGCCCAAAAGACCTTGACGGCATGATTGAAGAAGGCAAAAACATTATCATACTCGATCTTATCACTGATCCACATAATCTTGGGGCGATTCTGCGGTCTGCAGCTGTGTTTGGGATTGGTGGAGTTATTGTCCAAAATAAAGGTACTCCTCAAGAAAGCAGCGTCATCAGCAAAGCCGCTTCCGGCGCAGCAGAGCTGATTCCTTTAATCCGTGAGACCAACCTCGCGCGTACGATTGAGCGTCTTAAAAAGGATGGCTACTGGTGCATAGCACTTACAGAACACGGTGACCGACCGCTTGACTCCATTGACATGGGCGGCAGAGTAGCGCTTATCATTGGCGGGGAGGGTGACGGTATTCGCAGGCTCATCCTTGAAAAGAGCGACTTCAAAGCCTATATTCCGAACACCGCTCGGCATTTTTCGGTGTTGAATGCGGCTCAGGCTGCGACTATTGCTATGTATGAGCTGGCTAAATTTGGGGGTAAGCAAAAGTAATGACGGAAATTTCGACACAACTAGCGCTGCTAATTGCTGCTTTGGCGGGTTACTTGATTGGCTCAATCCCTTCGGGAGTTATCTTTTCAAAATGGCTGGGTAAAGGCGATATAAGGCAAAGCGGGTCTGGCAGTACCGGTGCGACCAATGCCCTCAGAACTCAGGGGAAGCTGGTCGGCGCTCTAACTCTTGCGGCCGATCTGGCAAAAGGGGTTTTGGCCTATGTGCTTATAGCGACGCTTGCCTCACAACAGGCCGACCCTTCCTTAATAATTGTATTTAAGGGAATAGGGTTTGTTGCGCCAGTGCTTGGGCACATCTTCCCGTTTTGGCTTGGCTTTCACGGCGGCAAGGGCGTAGCTACAGCGCTTGGCGTTACAGCTGCCGCATGCCCATGGCTTAGCGCGATTTGCTTGGCCATTTGGGTCGGTGTTTTCCTGATATTCAAAATATCGTCAGTTGCGAGCATATCAAGCGTAGCAGTTGCCCCAGTAATATTGGCGTTATCTGGTTGCAGCTGCTGCCAAGGGTTGCTTTATCCATGCTTAATCGTTTCGGTACTAATCTTCTACAAGCACAAGGACAACATCATCAGGATATGTAGTGGCACAGAAAAGCGAATAACCAAATGATGTTCTCTGAACAGGAAAGAACGGCTCGGCTAGCCTGGCCAGAAGTTTTAACGTAGGCCCATTGGCATTTGTTAAGCTCATCGGTAAATATGGATCAGCTGATTCTGCAATAAAATATCTGCCCAATCATAAATCCAAGTACAGTGAGGGTATATGCTCGCTTGATGACGCTGTGGCCGAGCTTCGCCAGATTGAAAAAACTTGGCGGGCAGCTTGTCTTTTTGGGTGAATCTTTGTACCCCAACACGCTGGCTATGATTACAGATCCCCCTCCTGTAATAAGTGTCATGGGTAACCGTCAGGTAATCGAACAGCTTCCTTCCTTAAACCTATTTGCGATTGTTGGGTCGCGAGCTTGTTCGTATAACAGCGCACGTTTTGCTTACAACTTATCGAAAGACTTATCTGAAGCCGAAGTGACGGTTGTATCTGGGCTAGCCCGTGGTATCGATGCCCAAGCGCATAAAGGCGGCCTTGCATCTAAAGGCAGCTCTATAGCCGTGTTAGCTTGTGGTCTTGATATGCCTCCGTACCCGCCTGAAAACAAAGACCTCTATATTCAGCTACAAGAGCATGGACTAATAGTGTCGGAAATGCCGCTTGAAACAGCTCCGCAAGCGACCCTATTTCCACGCAGAAACAGAATAATCGCCGGCCTGGCGCGTGGAACGCTGGTCGTAGAAGCAGCAGACAGATCTGGTTCTCTCACCACCGCCAGGTATGCTCTTGAATACAATCGTGACGTCTATGCAGTGCCGGGTTTCCCATTAGACCCAAGGTGCGTTGGAACCAATCGATTACTTAAAAATGGGGCAATTTTGGTTGAGTCAGCAGCTGACATACTGAACAATTACCCCAACCTAATAAGACCTCCATTGCCAAATGATATCTTAGAGTTTGAAGAGCCAACCAGCACTTGGGGCCGCCCAACAACAAACGAAACGATCGTACAGGCAACAGACTTAAGTTGTGCTGACAGCAAGTCCAAAATACTAAGGGTTCTTGGGGCTAATTCTATAGCTATTGAGGATTTGGTTTGCGAATGTTGCGTCCCGGCCAACGAGCTGCTGGCCACGTTAACAGAGCTTGAGCTAGACAACAAAATCAAAATCGAAAACGGACAGCAGGTCAGTCTTGTAATGTGATCAAGCTGGAAGCTTCACCTAGCATAATATAAGCGGTCTTTCTGTTAAAGCGTAGTAGGGTATCTACTAGTCTCGTCACATAAGTTAGCTGGTGGTTTATGATGCGGCGATAAAATCCTATAGCCCATGCGGTATTGCGCTTATGCCCAGTAAGTGATAGAATAAATAATCGTATTTTAATCGTACTTATGCCAACAGCAGAATTAGAAGAAAAAGAGCACAAAAAATCCGTAAAGCAACCAGAGCAGAGGGCGTTGTTTAATCAGGATATTACCAGCCTTCGCCCCAAGATAACTGTATTTGGAATCGGGGGAGCCGGAGGTAATGCCGTAAACAACATGATCAGGTCTAAGCTTGAAGGGGTTGATTTTGTTGTGGCCAATACCGACTCTCAGGCGCTTGCCAATTCGCTTGCCAGCACCAAAATCCAACTGGGGCCAAGTATCACCCAGGGCCTAGGGGCAGGCTCGCGGCCAGAAGTAGGTAAAGCCTCAGCAGAAGAAGCCGAAGGCGAGGTCATGGAATGCCTTAAGGGCAGCAATATGGCCTTTATCACGGCGGGCATGGGCGGTGGAACTGGCACTGGCGCGGCTCCAGTGGTTGCAAAGATGGCCCGCGATCAAGGAATTCTGACAATCGGTGTAGTTACCAAGCCTTTTCACTTTGAGGGCATACACCGCATGCGTACGGCGGAAAAGGGGATCGATGAACTTCAGCAATTTGTCGATACGCTTATTGTAATACCGAATCAAAACCTGTTTCGCGTAGCCAACGAAAAAACAACCTTCGCCGATGCGTTCAGAATGGCGGATGACGTTCTGTATTCTGGTGTAAGGGGCGTTACAGATTTGATGGTTATGCCTGGGCTTATCAACCTGGACTTCGCCGATATTCGCACCGTCATGAGCGAGATGGGCAAAGCCATGATGGGAACCGGCGACGCATCTGGCGAGCGGAGGGCTTTGGATGCTGCTGAGGCAGCCATTTCTAACCCGTTGCTTGATGATGTTTCTATGAAGGGCGCAAGGGGTGTGCTTATCAATATTACGGGCGGCTATGACATGACCTTGTACGAGGTTGATGAAGCGGCCAACCGCATCAGAGAAGAGGTCGACTCTGAAGCAAACATAATATTTGGATCTGCGTTTGATGAATCTATGTTTGGCAATATGAGGGTTTCGGTCGTCGCGACTGGTATTGACGTTTCCGATACTCAAAGGGCAGCTCTTGAGATTCCTACAAGCCTTTTTGGCAACAGTATTGATAATGCGGCTCCGGCGGTTGATTCTGATGATAAGGATGCAGAAAGTGAAAACGCCGCTGATAAGGAATTGAAAAAGCCAGAGCAAACCGACTTAGAAAATGTTCCCGAGAAGCATAGTGAAGAAAAAGGCCTGCTGTCGTTCTTTGATAAATGGAGGTCTAAACGTAGCAAAAATGTTCCTAAAAACGATACAAATGTTGCTGCACCTAGCCCGAAGTCTGAAAGTAACCAAGCCCTTGAGGTTGACGAGCTTGATATTCCCGCCTTTTTACGACGTAAGTAGTGTTACGCTTTTCAGGATTTGGTAGTGAATAAACTTGGAAGAAATGCGCTTTTATGGACGGTGATCGTTATATCGATTATCGCTCTGTTTAGTTTATTTCAGGACAAAAGCAACAGCTTAACCAGCATCCCATACAGTGATTTTCTTCAGGAAGTCGATCAAGGCAAAATCCTTCGCGTTGATATAAAAGGCCAGAACATAATTATGGTTAACAGTCAACGGTTGATAGCCAAAACCTATGCTCCATATGATCCGGAGCTGATCAAAAAACTCGCCTCTCGAGGGGTTCAGATAAATGTGATTCCCAGGGACGACGAGCAATTTTCATTTCTTCACCTTCTTTTAAGCTGGCTTCCTATGCTGCTTTTAATGGGCGGTTGGTTTTTTATTTGGCGCCAGATGCAATCCGGAGGCAACAGAGCCCTTGGTTTTGGCAAATCCAAAGCAAAGATGCTGGGTGAGAAGGTCGTAAAAATAAGGTTCGACGATGTAGCCGGTATAGATGAAGCCAAGAACGAGCTGGGTGAGGTTATTGATTTTCTTAAAGATCCTAAAAAATTCCAGCGACTTGGCGGAAAGATTCCGCGAGGGGTTTTGTTGGTTGGCCCGCCCGGCACTGGAAAGACGCTTTTGGCGCGCGCAATTGCTGGTGAGGCGGGGGTTCCGTTTTTCAGCATCTCTGGCTCTGAGTTTGTAGAAATGTTTGTCGGTGTTGGCGCAAGTCGCGTACGAGACATGTTCGAACAGGGCAAGCGTAATGCTCCGTGTATAATCTTTGTCGACGAGATTGATGCGGTTGGTCGGCACAGAGGCTTTGGCTTGGGTGGCGGCAATGATGAAAGAGAGCAAACGCTTAACCAGCTGTTGGTTGAGATGGACGGTTTTGAGGATAATGCTGGCGTCATTATAATTGCCGCAACCAATCGGCCAGATGTGCTTGATCCGGCTTTGCTTAGGCCGGGGAGGTTTGATCGTCAGGTTGTTGTTCCTAACCCAGACCTTAACGGCCGAGATCGTATCCTCAAGGTACATTCCAAAAAAGTTCCCCTATCAAGCGATGTAGACTTAATGGTAATTGCCAGAGGTACGCCTGGATTTTCTGGTGCGGATCTAGCCAATTTGGTGAACGAAGCGGCTTTGCTTGCCGCCCGCAGAGGCAAAAGACAAGTCAGCATGTCGGAATTTGAGTCCGCAAAAGACAAGGTCCTTATGGGAATAGAGCGCCGGTCTATGGTGATGTCGGATGAAGAAAAACGTCTAACTGCCTATCACGAGGCAGGGCATGCCATCGTGGCCCTTAACATGAAGGATTCTGACCCCATACACAAAGCAACGATAATCCCAAGAGGCAGAGCGCTTGGCATGGTTATGCGGTTGCCAGAGAGCGACCGAATCTCTGTTTCAAGGGATAAGCTAGAGGCAGATTTGTGTGTTGCGATGGGCGGCAGAATTGCTGAGGAATTGGTGTTTGGTTACGGCAAAGTTACAACCGGCGCTTCTTCTGACATAAAGCAGGCCACCGACATAGTAAAAAAGATGATTATCGAGTGGGGGATGGGGAAACTAGGCTTCTTATCTTACGCTGAATCGTCGCAAGACGTGTTTTTAGGGCACTCTATGATGAATCCTCGGCAGATGTCGGAGGCAACGGCGCAGGCAATCGACCGCGAAGTACGTGAACTTGTTGATAAACTTTATAAAAAGACCTATGACCTGCTGAGCAGTAATATGGAACAATTGCACGTTATCGCTAAGGGGCTGATTGATTATGAAACGTTAAGCGGCGATGAGATTAAAGCGCTGCTGCGAGGAGAAACCATAAATCGTGCAATACCAGCGGCTTACGAAGAAAGCAAAGTTAAGGACAGCGGTAAACGCCTTGATTTTCCAACCTCTAAAAAAACTCGCCAAAAAACACCGGTAAAGCAAAGCAAAACCAGCGCGTCGTCATCTAAACGTAAAACTGACAATAGGCCGCGCTCTGCAAAATCCCGTTCTAGCAAGCAGTAACAAACAGGTCCTTGTTCCAATGCCAAATGTTTTTGGAACTGATGGAATAAGAGGTAAAGCAGGCGATTGGCCTGTGTCTTTTGACGGTTGCGCGCAAGTAGCAGGCGCAATTGTATCCTCTGGAGCCTTGGGGGATATCAAGCGAGTGTTCATCGGTAAGGATACCAGAGTCTCTTGCAGCGCGCTTGAGCAAGGATTAATCGCCGGCTTCTCGTCATTTCAAATCGAAATAACCTCAGGCGGCGTGCTGCCAACGCCGGCGGTTTCTTTTATAACCAAAGATATGGGCTTTGACTGCGGCATATCGATTACCGCCTCACATAATCTGTATCAAGATAATGGCATTAAAATATTTAACAGAGACGGCAAAAAACTTTCCCAAGAACAAACCACTTTGATTAGCCGCAAAATAGGATCGAAACATTCAGGCCCCTTAGGCGGTAACTTTGCTCAAGATAAGGTTTGCTCAGATTCAAAGCTAACTGTTGAAACCTATTATCAAGCCTATAAAAACGCTTTATTAAGAGGGTTTCATAGCGGTTTTTCTTTGGATAGAGTATCTGTCGCCATTGATTGTGCAAACGGCGCTAATTCCGAAATTGCTCCTCGGCTTTTTGAAGAATTGGGCGCGAAAGTAACGATCACTGGCTGCAAACCGGACGGCAAAAACATAAACTTAAAAGTTGGCGCAACTTGCCCTGAGTCTATTGTTAATTTGACGCTCAGCGCAAAATCAGACGTGGGAATTGCCTTCGATGGCGATGGAGATCGCCTGATTATGTGTGATGAGGCAGGCAAGGTGATAGATGGCGATGCTGTCGTCGCAACCTTGGCCATCGATATGCTTAAAAAGGGCATCCTAAAAGGAAACAGCGTGGTCGTCACATTAATGTCTAATATGGGGCTTGAGGTCTTTTTGTCCCAAAATGGCGTTACCGTATACCGCAGCGACGTAGGCGACAGCTCCGTAGCCAGGATGATGTTGGATAAAGGTTCGATACTTGGCGGTGAGCAATCCGGGCATATCATTATCGGTGATAAAATATCTACAGGTGACGGTATTTTATCAGCTTTACACATGCTTTCCATTATGATCGACAATAAAACCGCGGCCAGTAGGGCTTTTCATCTGTTTAAGCCGTACCCTCAACTTCTTAAAAATTTCCCTGTTGAGTCGTCTATTTTGAAGAATCAGCATGTGAAGTCTGAATTGGCTAAGATAATAGATAAAGCCGCATCTGTTGGGTGTCGAATGCTGGTCAGGCCATCTGGCACCGAACCGTTAATCAGGGTGATGGTGGAAGGTCAAGATACCGTGTTTCTGCAAGATACAATGGCCGCTTTGTCTGATTGCTTGATAGTTACTTGAACATTTTCTTCTGATGTTATTTATGAAATTTTATGCAAAATTTAATTGCATTTAATTTGTATTTTATATAGCGTTATTAAAAAGTACTATATAGTGTAGTGTTATGAGTGGCTTTAAGCTAAGTAGACTGTTGGCTTTGATAGCGGTAACGCTGTTATTTGACTACGCTTTTGCAGACGATCCACAGACTGATTCCTCTGCCCAACAGCCTCAGGATAATCAAGGTGAGCAAGACGATACTGATGACAGTCACCGCGATGAAGTCATAACCACTAAGCTTAGCGGACAACTGCAGGGCATGAGCTTTTTGGGCAAGGGAGGGGTTTATAAAAACACCACTCAACAGCAAAGCATATACTTTCTTTCAACTGGAAATATTGGCATTGATGCGGTAGGTACTACTAGAGACGGCTTGCAGTATGGCGGAACCATATCAATAAGCGCGGATCGCGCATCTTTTGCTCTCATGAGTGCCTACATAAACCTAAGTAACAGTTACGGAACAATCAAAATTGGGACAGTATCAAGTTCTGGGGCTGGCGAACTGGCTATCGACGGCGCTTCAGCTACATTGGGTGGACAAGAAGGTTTTGCCGGATATCTTGGCAGCGTATATACAGGTTGCACAGGCGCAATTACATCACAGTATATGCCATATGATATACAGGGTAGCACAAGCATATTGTACTCGATGCCTGAAATAGCCGGCTTTACTGTCGCCGTCTCTTATACCCCTCATAACCGGATGACAGGCTCTACAAGTAAATCTGACGGTAGTAACGATTTTACTGATGGGGTAATTGGGGGTAATTTGTATACTACTGCAAAAAATATGATTGCCGGTGGAATTCAATACAATTATGCTAATGACATTTGGAATACAGCGGTTTCGTTAGTAGGTTGGCACGGACAAGACTCTATTTCAAACGGATCAAGAGCTAATAAAGTAAACAAGCTTAATGCTTATCAAATCGGAGCAACGGTTGGATACGAAAGTTTAACTTATGGTATTGGGTTCCTTAACTTGGGTAAATCTCTACTTAATACCCATATAGATGAAAGTACTGGCACCTTACCAGGCGCTGATGCTGGCAAGGCTTATACACTTGGGGTTTCATATGTTTTTGATAAATGGAAATTTGCAGCCGCATGCATGCATACGATCCAAAATTTTGGTAAATCAAATAAAGCAGCATGTAATGCTTTTTCTTGTACTGTTGACTACCACTATGTTAATGGTCTGGCTTTTTACGGTGAGCTTAACTATATATCCACAACGACCTGTGAGGTTGCGATTAGGTATAGCGGCATAACTGATCTAGGCGGAATTAAAGAGGAAAAATTAAGTTCTGACGGAGCATTTTTAGTATTCGGCATTCGCTTATCTTTCTAATCTATCTAGATGCTTGACGGCATTTGATTAAATTAAACTTTTATTCTCCCTTCTCGTGCGTTAGAAAAGCATGAAAAAGGGTTAGATTTATTACTTTCAAACGATGCTTTACAAATCATTTATATCAGAAAATGTTCCACGTGAAACATTTTTAAAACTGCAGCAATACCAATCCATTCTTTTGAGATGGCAAAAGGCAGTAAACTTGATAAGTCACAAAGACATTGATCAAGTTTGGCACAGGCATATTTTAGATAGTTTGCAGTTAGTAGATTATCTTCAGCCAGGCTCGATTTTAGACATAGGATCAGGGGGCGGCTTTCCGGGCATGGTTTTGGCGATAGCAACTCAGCAATCTGTGACTTTAGTAGATTCAGATCAGAAAAAATGCATATTTCTGGAAGAAGTTAAGTCAGAATTAAAACTTGCAAATGTAAAAGTATATAACACTAGGGTTGAGGATCTGAATATTGCTGAAAAATTTTCAAATATAACCGCCAGAGCCTTTTCTCCTTTAAAAAAATTACTGCAATTATCAATGCCTTTGCTAAATCCATTGGGACAATGCTTGTTTTTTAAAGGAAGTTCATATAAACAAGAGCTTGAAGAGGCAATGTCAATTTATAAATTTTGCTGTGAAGTTATCGAAAGTCAAACCGACAAAAGTGGTGTAATACTCAGGATTAAGGCTGATGGACAAGCCAATTAAAATAGCGGTAGTAAATCAAAAAGGCGGCGTTGGAAAAACAACAACTGTCGTTAATCTAGCGACAGCCTTAGCGGCCATAGATAAACAGGTTTTAATAGTTGATCTCGATCCTCAAGGAAATGCTACTACCGGTATCGGTATATCAAAATCTACTTTAACAAAAAGCAGCTATGACTGCATTTTGCATCAGGCTGATATCAACGACTGCGTTAAAAGTACCTTGGTGCCTGGTATGTATGTAATTCCATCTATTGAGGATTTATCAGCGGCCGAGATAGAGCTTTCATCGATCAACGGTCGTGAAAGGCATTTACAACAAGCATTGTCAAGCCAATGCGATCAATATGATTATATTCTCATAGACTGTCCACCAAGCCTTGGATTGCTTACGCTAAACGCTTTAGTTGCGGCGGATTATGCTTTAATTCCTTTGCAGAGTGAGTTTTATGCGCTTGAGGGGTTGGCTCAGTTGGTAAGTACTATAAAAAGGGTACGATCGTCGCTTAATGCTAATCTAAATATCTTGGGCATTTTGATCACTATGTTTGATAAAAGGAGCTCGCTTAATATAAGCGTGATTGAGGAAGTCCGAAAATTTTTTCCTACCTATCTTTTTTCTACCGTCATTCCCAGAAATATTAAATTAAGCGAGGCGCCGTCGTACGGCAAACCGGTGTTATTATATGACCATAATTGTAAAGGCGCTCAGGCCTATATTGAGTTTGCGAAGGAATTGTTAAGGAAATTGGAAGGAGGTTACAATGCAAAAGACTCTCGGCAAAGGGCTGGCTGAGCTTTTCAGGGACACCAGTAATACTGAAGCTTTGGAAGATGAAAGCCAAGTCGCAAAGGTAAGTATCACTTCGCTGTCGCCAAGCAGGTTCCAGCCGCGCAAACATTTTGAAGACAGCGCCTTACAGGCTTTATCGGCCTCAATTAAAGAAAAAGGCATCTTGCAGCCCATTTTGGTTAGGAAATCTGAATCATCTGATTCGTACCAAATTATTGCAGGAGAACGCCGATGGAGGGCCGCCCAAAAGGCCGGCTTAACAGAAGTGCCGATTGTGCTTCACAATTTATCTGATTCAGAGTCGCTAGAATCCGCTCTGCTTGAAAATATTCAGCGCGAAGACCTTAATCCGATAGAAGAGGCCGAAGGCTATAATCAACTGATGACTGAGTTTGGGTATACGCAAGAGCAGATATCCAAATTTAGCGGCAAAAGCCGGTCGCATATAGCAAATATATTAAGATTGCTAACCTTACCGCTAGCGGTTAGGAATTACTTAATTGAAGGCAAGCTTAGTTTTGGTCACGCCCGTGCCATTGTTGCCGCTCCAAATGCAGAAAATATAGCAAAAAAAGTCATCAAGCATGACCTTAATGTCAGGCAAACAGAACAGTTGGTTAAAGGTGGTGAAAAGCCAGCCCAAACCATCAGCAAGAAATTGCCAGATCCAGAGCTTCAAGAGCTGCAATCTAGGCTTGGGGATATGTTTAATCTGGAAACCAAGATCAACATTTTGTCGTCAAAAGGAAATGGTTATATCCAAATTAAGTTCGACTCACTTACTGCTTTGGACGAAGTTATTGAGAAAGTGAGTAAAAAGCTAATCAATTAGAGTTAACCAAATGATATTCGCGAATGATAGAGCGGTAATTGGCGGCTCAGGTGCATCATGCTGTATACGACGGTATCATGCTGAACAATTCGTAGAGCAACTGCGAGATTTCATCGAAGACTACGAAAAATGGTGCAAAGAAGTTTAAGAAATTACTTGACAAAAATCATCACTAGTGATAAACTTAATAAGTGATGACAACTGGAAATGAATATGTCGACAGTCGAACCGCGGATAAACATAGCCCTTGATCACAGTACACTTAATATAATCAAACAAATCGCGAATCACACGAAGCGGTCGATTTCCAAGATTTGTGTAAACCTGATCAAAAGACAGATCGAATACGATGAAGATGCTTACTATATTGGCCTGATTGAACAAATGGGGGACATAGATCAAAAGCCCAGGATAAGCTCGGAAGAGATGCAACGGCGGCTCGATGAATTACAAGATTGAGTACCTTGAGGAAGTTTTTGATCAGCTAGCCAAGATTCCCAAAAACATAAGACAGACAATCGTCAAGGCCATTGATGAAAGATTAAGTGCAGATCCACGCAGGTTCAAACCCCTCGTTTGCAATTTGAAAGGATTTTTTAGAATGCGTGTCGGTAATTACAGGGTTATCTACCACATAGAAGAGAAAAAAGTTACCGTACTGATCGTAAAAATCGATGTCAGAGGTAATATTTATAAATGAGCGCATACGATTTTAAAGATCAAAGAAAACTGAACCGCTTACGAAATGCATTCTCACAAAGCGTTATTTTCATTAGCGTGAAAAATGCTGAGCGCCTGAAGGTTCTTCGAAGGTGGACGGATCTTTCTTTCGCATAGCCCTCTGGACTAATGCGGCTTTGTTGTGTAGTATTTTGGCGGGTTGCGGGTGTAGCTCAGGGGTAGAGCACAACCTTGCCAAGGTTGGGGTCGAGGGTTCAAATCCCTTCGCCCGCTCCAGTAATTGATAATGTTTAAGGAGGTTTAATATGATTCATTGCTTATTTAATCAAAATTGTTTAAGGCTGTTTCTGCTTTTATCCGTTAGTATCGTTAATCAAACAGCCTTCGCATCGGTGCCGCCACAAGGACATCCCGATGCAGATGTTCTTTTTACCTCTTTCCAGGTACCCTCCTATGGACAAGGAATAGAAGCAGAGGGCGTGCGGAGGGAGTTAGGTGACTTTGATTATCAAAGTAGTCGGGCCCAGCAGGCTATAATAAAACATTTTGGATCCACTGTGCGCCTTAAAGAACTCAAGGCTATAGTGGAGTCGATCCGTTATTATTTGGGAAAAAAATACGGAATAGCCTTGCCGAAGCCTTCTAGGAACGCCAAACGCAATATGCCTTTATTAGTTAAGTATATAGACGAACATTACGATCATGTTGTAACAATATTCTCCCACATATCTCTCTGCGACAAAGATAAGCGAAGGATCCCGTTGTTGGATGCAAGACAATATTTGGAAGAGCATAGGCTGATAGAGGCGTTGGATGAATCAGTGGACCCATCTACAGCGCCGCAGTAAGAAATATTATGCTTAAATTGACGAAGAGGGATTTAATCCCTTCATATTTTAAGCCAGTGCCAACTGTATCTTTTAATGCTGTAGATATATTGTTTGAGTGTTTCCATATGCAATCTGTGTTTGTATTAGTTAACCCACATGTTGCAGAGCCGATTTTATTTCAACCTTGCGTTAGCTGTACAGCGATTTTAGCTTAATGACTTAAACCCGAAGGTTTCATCGCATTTTTCAACACAGCAAACTGTGGAGAGGTTGCCTTACGAAGTTGATTTAAAACTTTTCTTTTATCTAGCGTTTTCCAATACACCCATGGCAACCTTTTATCCCCAAGTTCATAATCCATTCCGTCCCATAAGTCTTCTCGAAAGCTGTAGAAAGCCCAATGCCAGCCGTTTTCTTCGAAAATTTGTATAAGATCACAAAAATATTGAACAATCCCCTTTTGTTTCCTGTAACAACCAAACTCACCGACCAAAATCCTTATTGACGGAATTTTGTTTGTTTTTTGAAAGACAGCTACGCTTTTCATGTATTCACGCAAAGCCTTTTTATTCCAAGATTTGACCCCTATCACGCCAGGGTAAGAATGTTTTGCGTCATTTAGCCTATGATTAGTATACTCATACGGCTCGTACATGTGAAAAGAGTACAGTACACGGTCATCGTTTAAGGGTTTTAGATATATAAAAGTATTGGGATCGCCGTAAGCTGAACTGTCCAGTATAATCGCGGTGTGCCTATCTGCGCTTCGTATTGCATTTACCACCAATCGATAAAACCTAAACAACAGTTTGCACTTCGGGTTGGTTAACTTTCTCAACGTGGCAGCTTTTGGCGTTAAACAGCCTTTCTAGATGAGGCTCATTTAAAATGTTATATCCAACGACTATCGGACAATCTCGTAATTCCACAGCCAAATCTTTCCAGAATCTAGCCGCCTGTTTTTGATAGTTAAAATCCCGCCATATCCTTAGATCGTCTTTATTGCTATTCAGCTGTTTCCACCTAGAACCTGGCAGCGACAGCATAGTGATAACAACTGGTATGCCTTCTTGTTCAAACATTTTTAGAACTCTTCTAAGAGTTGCTAAATCGTTCTTATCCAGCCCCTTATAGTCGTCGGCGTCGCCAATCAAAAAATCCCGTTTTTTGGTTGGAAACTTGTCCAAAGCCAATCTGACAAAGCCTATTCCGTACTTTTTCGCCGCTTTGATGTCTTCTAAAAGCACTTGCACATTAAAAATATTAGCGCCTTTTCGAACTGACTTATTCCAAAAGGTTTGCTTATCGCAACCGCTTCCTGCATAGACGGACGAGATTACAAAAAATGCAAGAATCGCTAATGAAGCGATCTTTGAACGAGCCATTGTTAGGTTTACTGCTGGTCTGGAGGCAGCGCTGATTTCATACTCAGCTTCATGCGCCCTTTGGCGTCATTTCCCATAAATCTGACCGTTACGACTTCGCCAAGGCTTACAACCTCGGATGGGTTTTCAACCCTTTTATCAGCCAGTTCGCTGACATGAACCATACCGTCGCGGCTGCCGATGTTTACAAAGACGCCAAAGTCCATAATCTTAACGACTTTGCCGGTATAAAGTTCACCAACCTGCAGGTCGCAACCTATAAGCTTTACCCTGGACAACGCCGCGCTTATGGATTCCTTGCTGGTGGATGAGACCTTTACCGTGCCGTCCTCTTCAATATCTATTTTGGCGCCTGTCGTCTCGACAATCTCGCGAATCATCTTACCACCCGGACCAATCAGTTCGCCTATTTTAGAAGGATTAATCTTTATAACCTCTATGCGTGGAGCGTTACCGTTAACCTCTTGCCTTGAAGTACTGATGGCTTTTGACATTTCGCCCAGGATATGGCTGCGCCCTTCTTTGGCCTGAGCAAGAGCCTTACACATTATGTCGGTTGTTATACTTGTGATTTTTATGTCCATCTGCAGCGCAGTAATACCGTCCGCAGTGCCAGCCACTTTAAAGTCCATATCGCCAAGGTGGTCCTCGTCGCCCATAATATCGCTTAGGATGCAGAAGCGATCGCCTTCCTTTATAAGCCCCATGGCAATACCGGCAACAGATTTTGGAATCGGCACGCCTGCGTCCATAAGCGACAAAGACGAGCCGCATACCGTCGCCATAGATGACGATCCGTCCGATTCGGTGATTTCAGATACCACCCGAACGGTATAAGGGAATCGCTCTTTGGCTGGCATAACCGGATGTATTGCCCGCCAGGCCAGCTTTCCGTGGCCGATTTCCCGCCGCCCAGGGGCACCCATCCTTCCAACCTCTCCTACCGAAAACGGAGGGAAATTGTAATGTAATAAAAACCTTTCCTTATAGTCGCCAACCAGATCGTCAATAATTTGTTCATCCTCACCGACCCCCAGGGTTGTAATGACCAAAGCCTGAGTATTGCCTCTGGTAAACAGGGCGCTACCGTGAACCGAAGGCAGTACACCGACCTGTACATCTATTGCCCTGATGGTGTTGGTATCCCTTCCGTCCAGCCGCAAACCAGTGTCAAGCATACGAGTACGCACAATATCCTTCTCTAGCGTGGCAAACGCCTGACTGGCATCACTTAAGCAGGATGCGTCATCGCCGATAGACTCAAGCAATTTGCTTTTGACTGCCGCAACTTTGTCTCGGCGAGAAAGCTTATCTTTCTCACAGTAAGCATCTGCAAGATCCTTCTGTATGTCATCAAGCGCTTTTTTGACATTATCGGCGTATGCAGTATCGGGAATTTCCCAAGGATTCTTGGCACATGCTTCGGCAAATGAAACTATTAGGTCAATAACCGGCTGAAATGACTTGTGGCCAAACTCAACAGCCGCAAGCATGACGTCCTCTGAAAGCTCTTGCGCTTCGGATTCGACCATAAGAACGCCTTCTGACGTGCCCGCGACAGTAAGTTCAAGTTTTGAATTTGCTGTATCCTGAGCAGTCGGATTCAGGACAAAATCATCGTCAACGTATCCTACCTTAGCCGCCGCAATAGGTCCCAAGAAAGGAATGCCAGATATCGTTAATGCCGCCGATGCGCCGATTAGCGCGGCGATATCTCCTTCGTTTTCTCCATCATAGCTAAGTACTGTACAGACTACCTGAGTCTCGTTCCTAAACCTTTCGTGAAACAATGGGCGAATTGGCCGGTCTATCAACCGAGATATCAAAGTCTCACGCTCTGCAGGTTTACCTTCGCGCTTCATAAATCCGCCGGGGAATTTGCCGCCGGCATAGAATTTTTCTTGGTAAATCACCGTCAATGGAAAGAAATCAACGCTGGTATTTGCTTCCTTAAGGGCAACCACAGTACACAAAACATTGGTCCCGCCATATGAGACCAGCACCGCACCATCCGCCTGACGCGCCATCCGTCCGGATTCAAGAGTTAATTTGCGTCCACCCCAAGAAATTTCCTTTTTTGTAATATTAAACAAACTGCATTCCTACTATGACTGAACTGTTAAAGCTTATTTAAAACTAACTTGCCCAATGATTGGCTTGGTTTTAAATGTAAACTAAGGGCCATGCTACACTATTTTGTTTACTTTTGTTAGAAGAATCTGCGGGCGGTGCTGAGTTGACTGTTTTTGTCAAAGTTAAGGCAAGAAGGAAGTCTGGTTAATTTAAAGGCTCACCCACAATGACCAATTCGGTTTCCAGCTCAATTCCCGTGGCTGCCAGGACCTTTGCGCGTACCGTGCTTATAAGATTTTCAGCATCATTAGAGCTAGCATTGCCGTTGTTAACCAAAAAATTGCAATGCACGTCTGATAAGCTGGCCCCTCCACATTTTATATCCCTGCAACCTGATTTATCTATAAGCTCCCAGGCTTTATGTCCTGGAGGGTTTTTAAACAAACTGCCGCAAGTCAGCACACCAGAGGGCTGTGAGCGACGGCGTTGTTCCGCCAGCTTGCGCATGTTATCATGGACAAGGTTGCTGTTGGAAAAGCTGCCCTTAAGCCAAATTCTGGTGAATATATACCCCTGAGGCAGAGAGCAGTACCTATAGCCAAACTGAAGGTCATTCTTTTTAAACCAACAAATAGTGCCGTCTGGCTCCATACTTTCAGCCTCAAAAAACACTTCCTTCATTTCATGATCAAAGCATCCGGCGTTCATTTTTAAAGCGCCGCCAACAGATCCTGGAATGGTATACAAAAATTCCAAGCTTTCTATTCCCGCGTCGGCCGCACTTTGGGCCAACGCTCGGCAAGCTACTGCGCCGCCAGCTTCGAAAGTGTCCCCGGCGTTGTAGATTTTGTTAAACCAATCGCCTAGTGTAACAACTACCCCTTTAATCCCACCATCACGGATCAGGATGTTGGACCCTTCGCCAATTACAGTAACAGGAATGTGCTTGGGCTTTTTTTGCAAAAAATGCCTCAGGTCATCAGAGTCAATGGGACAAAAGAACGCCTCTGCCTTGCCGCCAATCTTAAGCCAATTGATACGACGCAGGTCGTAGGCTGGCTCCATCAGCCCGCGCACTTTGGGTAATTCATCGATCAGGCGTTTTGTCATAGTAAGCTTAAAATAGTCCGCATAGTATAAAGCAAAATTACAAAAATCAATTCGGCTTAACGATTACCTAATTTCCATATGTTGACATAGTCGCATATGGACTGTATATTCTCGCGCAAATTGGCTAAGGTGGGGATTTAGGTGACTGAGACAGAACTGGGCAGAAAACGTGTATGTACATCGTGTGGTGCCAAATTTTATGACTTTAACAAAGTTAAGGTATCGTGCCCAAAATGCAACGCTGAATTAAATCTTAAGCCGTCAATCAGCAGAAAACCAAAGCCAGCAGAAAAACCACCAAAAGAAATCGTTCCTGAGGAGGATCTTGAGGCCTCTGAAGTGGATTTGGACATAGTCAGCACAGACGACGATATCGTGGGCGCAGAAAGCGACATCCTAGAGGAATAGTCAACAGGCAGCTTACGCATTTATATTTCTTCGCTTACTAAGCTAAACCTATGATCTTAGCGAACTTTAGACGACTTTTCGGCGAATACAGCCGTCTCGTCATCTTCTGCAGAGCTGCAAATCTCTACTTTTGACTTCTTTTTCTGATCAGCTAAGGAGATAACCGGGTCTTTAAGGATATATCCTCGCCCCCAGACCGTTTCTATATAGTTTTCCCCACTCATAGCCTCGGTTAATTTTTTTCTTAGTTTGCATACAAAAACGTCCACGATCTTAAGCTCAGGCTCGTCTATTCCGCCGTACAGATGGTTTAGAAACATCTCTTTGGTAATGGTCGCGCCTTTGCGCATGCACATAAGCTCTAAGATGGAGTATTCCTTGCAAGTAAGGTGCAGCTGTTCGCCGTCCACCTCAACGATGCGCTTGTTGAGATTTAGGTTAAGCCGTCCAATGGTTATGTTCGCATCAGAATGCCCTTTTGACCTGCGTACAATGGCCTGAACACGGGAAACCAGCTCTTCTCGGTCGAAAGGTTTGATTAAATAATCATCGGCGCCTACGTTAAGGCATTTTACCCTGTCTGGAGTATCCGAAACGCCTGACAACACAAGAACGGGCGTGGGCACGTTGCTTTCCCTCAGCTTTCTTAGCACCTCAAACCCATCTATATCGGGTAATAAAAGATCCAATACGATCAGGTCATAATCATATAATTTACCTATCTCCAGGCCGTCTTGGCCAAGATCAGTGGTGTCAACTATACACCCTTCGCTCCTTAGAACTGCGGCAATCCCGCTTGCTGCTTGAAGGTCGTCTTCTACTAAAAGTATACGCATGCTAATAACCTTGACCGATAATAAGTACCACTATCGTTAGCAAAATTGATTAAAATTTTGTTAAAAATATTTTTTATTTTAAATAAGGCGATTCATATAAAATTACCAAAAGCCAATTTCATTCACTATTTGTTAGCAATTATTGGATAAAAACATCGCGTTAGAAGTATCATATAGCTTTGAAATTGGCCATACAATTGCGCATTGGTTTAAATTTTACAACTCTAATAAAAACATTGGAGAAGCGCGACTAGCTGCCGTTATAGAAACCAATGCCAAACTACCTGCGTTTATTGCCTTCCTGGTATAGATAAAGGACAATTCAAAATCTCAACGCCTTCAGGAATAACACCTCCTTTTATCCATCTTAATCGAGAGCCTGGCTCAAATATTACGCGACGCAGATTGGGGCATTCTTCAAAACACTTTTCATCAAACCCCTGTACACCAAACGGAATGCATATAGACTTTAGAGCTGAACATCTATTAAAGGCGCCTTTTTCGATCGTTGCCAATTGCGAGTCGGGTTTAAATTCTACGCGGCTTAGACTTTTGCAATAATCAAAACATTGCTCGCCAAATGTCCTTACTCTGGATGGAGTACGTATAAATGATAGGAAATAACATTGAAAAAAAGCAGATTTTCCGATTGTCATTAGTTTAGAATTTGGCTCAAAGACTACGCTGCCTAGGGCCCTACATACGGAAAAACACTCCTTTTCCAATACTGTTACTTTAGGTGGGATGCATATAGATTTCAGAGCAGAACAAAAACTAAAAGCAGAGCCTCCAACCACAGTTAATCTCGCGCTAGCTTCAAACGCTACGTAGCTTAGTATGGCACAACCATCAAAACACGAAATATCAATCGTTTTTGCGCTGCGCGGAATACATACGAATAGCAAGCGATCATCCCAACCACTGGAATTTCTTGCTGATTTACTTAAGCCTAGTATATCTGAGACTATAAAGGCATTTCCATCCATACTAACTTGATTTCTGGGAAGAAATGAATCAGATGGATGTTCGCCAGCAGCACTAGCAATTCCATCTCTATACTCTTGGTAATTAACTCCATCTACGGTAATGCGCTTAAGATCTGTAGCTCGCGTACAATTTGAGACTTCAGGAATAAGCAACGCTGCCACTGATGTTATTATAATCTTTTTCATAATCTCTCCTTATTAAAAATCTTAACGAATGTATATATGACACAATATTATACTTTTGTCAATCTATTTTTTTTGCTTATTTTAAGATTATTATTAATAATTGGTCTGAAAACTGGCTTGATAATAGAGCTCAATGAGATTCATAATAAAGTTAAATTGCCTGATCTGCATGGCTCTAACCAAGCACAAAAAAACCCAGTGTAAAAAGCAGGGTAGGGGGATAAGTATTGGAATTCAATAGTTTCAGAAATGGCATTTACATATTTTCAATCAATTGAAGATTTTTTGCGGAATTTGAACACTCCTTTCTCGTAACCTTCCTTAGAAAAAACCTTAATTAATGCCTAAAGATGTCGATTGACAATCTTCTTATCTAAACTTGGCTTAGGGCTGGTTGAACCTATTGCAAACATTCCCTTGTAAATCACGAACTGGCGTCCCCAACGGGAATCGAACCCGTGTTGCCGCCTTGAAAGGGCGACGTCCTAGACCGCTAGACGATGGGGACCTTCCAGCAAAGTACACTATTCTAAAAAACAACCGCTGTAAAGGCTTTGCCGACCGTTATGCCGAGGAAACGTTGACGTTTATTTAGCCAGTTATTTGATTATATTTTTAAATTCAGTCTCGGCCATCAGCCGTAGCTTTGCAAAATCAGCGCCAGCGTTATAGGACGACCTGGTTAAAGCTGAGCTTGCAACCATCAAAAATCCTTTTTTATAAGCGACTTCTTCGTACTTTTTGAATTCTTCTGGCGTAACAAACCGGTCAACTGGCAGGTTTTTTAAAGAAGGGCGCAGATACTGGCCTATGGTAAGAAAATTGACCCCAGCACAGCGAAGATCGTCCATAACTTGAAAAAGCTCACCGTTCGTTTCGCCCAAGCCAACCATGATACCAGATTTGGTAAACATTTGGCTGTTGTGGTCGCGGACAGAAGCAAGAAGCTTTAATGCGGCAAAATACCGACCTTGTGGCCTTACTGCCGGATACAAACGCGGAACCGTCTCAATATTATGATTAAACACATCCGGTCCGGCATCGACAATAGCTTTATACGAATCGCCTTTACCAATAAAGTCTGGCGTTAAAACTTCTATTGTGGTTGACGGCGAAGCCTTTTTGATCTCACTAATTGTTCTGGCAAAGTGCGCAGCGCCACCATCCTTAAGGTCGTCGCGAGTTACAGAAGTGATTACCACATGCTTAAGACGCAATTCACAAACAGCCTCCGCAATACGCTTAGGCTCGCTCTCATCTAAGGGCGGCGGCGTAGTAGAGCGCTTTACATTGCAAAACAGGCAGTTGCGTGTGCAACTGTCGCCCATGATCATGAAAGCAGCGTGCTTTTTGCGCCAGCATTCGCCAATATTGGGGCAAGCTGCCTCCTCACAAACCGTACAAAGGCCCAGCTCTCGAATAACATCGCTGGTTTGACTGCATTTCAGAGAATTGACCGACTTGACTTTTAACCAATCTGGTTTGCAGTAACCAGACATCAGTCTTCAAGCTTGGTTACGGACTCCTGAAAAATCATCTCTCTCCAGCCAAAGTTAGAGTCCTCGTCATCATCGCCTAAGTCGCGCATGCCGTCATTAAACGACTTTGGCATAGGCGCGCCCCCGTCCGACAAAATAAAGGCCACGTTATCCCAAGACACGTTGTCGCTGCTGAAAAGCACCAGCTTTTTCATGATGATCTTAGAGCCCTTGTCGTGTTTAAAGGTTATAATCTTGACCGCGCCGCCGTCGTCATGAATGTAACACTGCCTGCAGCATTCATGATGACGATTTTTATGGTGATGGCGGTCGTCTTTGCCACACTCGACAGACTTAAAGCCAGCCTTTTCCAAAACCTTTATCACCTCGTCCTTCTTATTTGTCTCAAGAAAGAGCTGCTTGACAGAGTTAGCATGTTGACCATCGATAAACTTCCTTAGCAAATCTGCGACTTTGGAATTTTTGTTAAGATAATCCTTATCCCATAAGCTCAGCTCATCGTAGGGCTTAAACTTTAAGGCCTCTAAAGCATAAACTGCGCAGTTGCCGCCTTTTACAACTGCCCTAAAGCTTCTTTTGTGAAAATTTTTACCCCACTTATGCTTTGGCCCTTTACATTCACATTTCGACTTCTTGCAGCAATGTGCATCCTTTCCGTCGCAATCCGCATAGGTAAGAACCTGAGGCCCTACCGATAAACCAAAAGCCGCTGCAACACATATATATGCGATTTTATTGTACTTCATGAGCATTAACCTCTTTTACAATTACTGACCAATCATTGTTCGACAGAGAAAAATCAAAATCATCAGGATTCTGACGAACTTTTTTCACGATTTCGTTCGCGATCGAATCAAAAGCATTCTCCATAAGTTTCTGCTTTTGGCGAGCGATTTCGTCATTAATTCGGCTGTTTAACTTTTCTTCATACCTTGCAGATAAGTCTGCCAAGGACTTTTTGCTAGTGGCTTCTATGGTAGCAATCTCTTTCTGCGCGGCTTCTTTTATTTTGTTAACTTCCTCATCTATTGCTTTTTGATGATCTTCGGCAGCGCGAAGCAATTCTGTTGCTTCTAGCTTAAGATTTTCGGCTTCAGCGATCTGGGCCTTGGCCTTATCGATATAAGTATCCAGCTGACCGGCCATAGCAGACCACAGCTTTCTGCCAAAAGCCCCCACAAATACCAAAAACGAAATCAGTACCCAAATGCCTGTATCGAAAAACAACGCTTACTCCTTAAAAAAAGCGCTACTTGAAGGCGCTGATTTGTAACGATTCGTGAAATCATTCGCAATTACCAACGCTTCGCTTGATAGCGCAGCTAACACAGCCTCGGCGTCTTTAGACAGATTTTTCACGAGCTTGGCATATTTTTCCGCATACTCGCCCTCTATGCGCTTTTTATAAGCGTCAAGTTGACCTCGCGCCGCTAACATGGCTTGCTCTATTTCCGCTTTTTCTTGCACTTCAACTTCCTCAAGCAGATTTTTTGAGCTTCGTTTAACCTCGCTGGCCTGATCCTTAAGTTGGGTTGCTTTGTTCAAAAAATCAGCGATGTATTTTTGCCGCCCCTCAAGCGCTGAGCCAATTTTTGGCAAAATCATGCGAGACGTCAATATATAGAACAAGCCAAACCCAACCATAATCCAGAATATCTGAGACGGAAAAGTGGTAAAATCAAGCTGCGGCATTCTGCCTTAATTCCTTAACAGCACAAGCTATTTGAACAAAATCAAGAACGATATAAGTAAGGCAAACAGGGCGATTGCTTCAGTCAGCGCGAACCCTAAGACCCCCACCGGGAACAAATCATCCTTGGCCGATGGATTCTTGGCAATCGACGACAGCCATGTCGAAAATATATTGCCCATGCTAAGCCCAACGCCAAACAACGCAAAAAGCGCAACAGCCGCGCTTATCATCCTTGCCGCTTCAGTTTCCATTTTCTATTTTCCTCTTAAAAACCTACCTTAAATCAGTGTAAATAAACCGCGTCATGCAAATACAGACAAGTCAGAACGGTAAACACATATGCTTGTAATACCGCAACCAACAACTCAAATCCAGTAAGAACCACATTAACCACCAAAGGTGCAATACCCCATACCCCCATAAGTGCCGAAAACCCAGCAAAAACCTTAAGCATCGTATGCCCAGCCATCATGTTGGCAAACAACCGAATCGAAAGACTGATCGGTCGCGAAAGGTAGGAAAACAGCTCAATAGGCATTAGAAGTAAGCCGCAGACCAGCGGTACTCCTTTCGGCACAAAATAGCTCAAGAAATGCAGGCCATGCCTGATAAAGCCGTAAATCGTCACCAGCAAGAATGCGATCATAGCAAGGGTAAACGTCGCAATAATGTGGCTTGTGAAAGTAAAGCAATAAGGGATTAAGCCAAACATATTGCCGGCCAAAATGAAAAAGAACAACGAAAAGACGAACGGAAAGAAATGACGTCCGTTTTGACCAATATTTTCGTCGACCATGGATGATATCGCCTGGTAAGCAAACTCCGCAAAGGCTTGAGCCCGCGAAGGAATTAATTGCCTTTTACTGGTACACAGAAGCATCAAGATAACGAAAGCAGAACAGCTCAGCAGAACTGCTAAAGACGAGTTGGTAAACGCAAAGCTGATGCCGCCGGCAGATATATCCAGAATCGGCTTTATCTCAAACTGATGTAAAGGGTTCATCTAACTTGTGCAAAACCTTACGCGGTCATATTATCACAAAATCACTTACGCACCAATTTTATGATGTTGTAAAACGCAGTGGCTACGCCCAGCATAAATCCAACGATAATAAATAAAGGTTTGGTTTCAAAATACTTGTCCACTAAAAGGCCAAACAAAAGCCCGGCCAGCACACAGGAAAACAGCTCAATCCCACAGTGCATCAACGTCGATTTTATTTGTTTTTTATGCTTCAAAAGCAAATGATCATCATTACCCTCGGCGGACTTTATGGACCGTTCTAATTTGTTTAAGCGTTCGCTTAGATCTTCTTTCGACTTTCTCAAACGATTTTTTACCTCCTTAAAGGCGCGCAAATCGGCTTCTGCCGCCTATGTTTGCTTAGTTTACAATGCTTTATATGCATATAGACATCAAAATGTAAGCCTCTGTTGTTTGTTTAGTGATATATTTAACTTTATCAGTGTATCATGTTACATAAAGCAGGCGAGCCTGACAGTTTAATTATGGAAAACAACAGAGTTTTTGAAAGTCTTATAGGTTTTGCAGTAATCGTTATAACTGCCCTATTTGCAGCGTATGCATTTAATTATTCTAAGCTGAATCAAGAAGATGGGTATATTTTGTACGCCAAGTTCGACAATATCAGCGGAATCGACGAAGGCAGCGAAGTGCGCCTTGGCGGCATAAAGATCGGCAGCGTCGTTGATATGAACTTAGATTCCGAAAGTTATTTGGCCAAAATCTCCATTTTAATAAGGAACAATGTTAAGTTGCCGAAGGATACAGTTGCTAAAATTGACTCAGAGGGGCTTTTGGGCGGTAAGTACCTGAACCTAGATCCTGGATCTGATGAGGAGTTTCTTAAACCTGGGGAAGAAATTACCAGAACGCAAAGCAGCCTAAGCCTAGAATCGCTTATAGGAAAGTTTTTGCTGTCCACAAATGGCTCAGAGAAAAAAGCAGGAAGCTAAAACCGTTTTGCTTGGTGGTGCGATACAAACATTCCGCTGTCTAGCGCTGTTTGTACTGTTCATTGGACAGTTAGTCACGGCCGAAAACACGCGATACTTTGACAGCGTTAAATACGCTCAAGTAAATAATGCTAAACTGTTAATTCTAGATAGAACCAGCGGGCATACTCATAAAGTTGAGGTTAATACCAGCGAGCCGGTATCTTTCGGTCGCTTAAAGCTAGTGCTTAAAAAGGCTTTTAAGAACACGCCTGAATTTCCCCCAGAATCCGTAGTTTATTTAGAAATTTTTGATAAAAAGCCCATAAAGGCTGCGGATGAAACTGCTGAAATCAATCCATCAAGCGAAGAGCCGGTGTTTAGCGGTTGGATGTACGCATCCTCGCCTTCGATTAACGTTTTTGAACATCCCATTTACAATATCAAAGTCGCCGAGTGCTTTTAGAAGCTTATGGTAAGCAAGAGCGCTCAATCTAAGCATGTTAAATAGCTGCCAATACTGGCTTTAGCTGTTTTTCTTGCAACATCGCCAACTAGGGAATACTCTGTTTACAGAGTCTGTTTGTTTGACTCAAGCGAAGAGCTAAATTTGCTAAAAATCAGAATTAACAAAGGCGGCATACCCCTCAAAGGCAAAATAAACATATCAGGGGCAAAAAATGCGGCCTTGCCGCTTATGGTTGCAAGCTTGCTTACCGACGAACCAGTCACGCTGGACAACGTACCTGCACTTGCCGATGTCAGAACGATGTCAAATTTGCTTGGTATACTGGGGGTTAATGTCGATTGCAGCGGCAGCAGCATGAAGCTTACTGCCAAAGACATTTGCTCTACCACTGCTCCGTATGATCTTGTCAAGAAAATGAGGGCTTCGGTACTTGTTTTGGGGCCTCTGCTTGCCAGAGCTAAACAAGCAAAAGTATCTTTGCCTGGCGGGTGTGCCATTGGTGTGCGACCAATTAACCTGCATATACAGGGATTGCAGACACTAGGGGCCGAGATCGATTTGCAAGATGGATATATTGCGGCCAAAGCCCCTAATGGTCTTAAGGGAGGAACGGTAAATTTTAATGTTCCAACCGTCACCGGCACGGAAAACATTATGATGGCCGCAGTGCTGGCAAAAGGTACCACAACTGTAATCAATGCGGCTTGTGAACCGGAGGTCGTCGACTTGGCCAAGTGCTTAAACAGCATGGGAGCCAAGATACGTGGGCATGGAACAAAAAAGATTACAATTGAAGGCGTTGATACACTTCATGGGGCGAAGCACAAAATCATATATGACCGCATAGAAGCAGGAACCTATGCTATCGCAGCGGCTATTACTCGCGGGGAAATTGAGCTGGTTGGTGAGGGGCTTGGCGCCCTTATGTCAGGCGCCGCCGATGTGTTCGAACAAGCCGGTATAAGCGTTGAAGGCACGAAGCAAGGCCTAATGGTAAACGCCGACAAGCTTTGCCCAATTAACGTATCGACAGAGCCGTTTCCTGGATTTCCTACCGACCTTCAGGCCCAGATTATGGCGCTTATGTGCATCACCGAAGGAGCGTCTGTAATAACCGAAAATATCTGGGAGAATCGGTTCCTGCATGTTCCAGAGCTGTGCCGAATGGGGGCAGATATCACTTTAAAAGGCGCCAAAGCGGGAATAAAAGGCGTTAAGAAACTGCAAGGAGCGCCTGTCATGGCAACTGACTTAAGGGCCTCCTTCGGGTTAGTATTGGCCGGGCTGGCAGCTGGTGGCGTCACCGTTATAGGCCGAACTTATCACCTTGTGCGAGGGTACGAGAATGCGGTAGGAAAACTGCAGGCCTGCGGCGCCGATATAGAGGAAATTAATTTCTAATAAAATGGTACCTTTATGAGGAAAAATTACAGCACAATCTTGCTTGAACACTATAACAATCCACAAAACGTCGGTGAGCTTGACAAAACCGATCCAGATGTGGGGACGGGTACAAGTGGAACAGCGGCATGTGGAGACGTTTTGCGTTTGCAGATTTTGGTCAAAAACGAAGTGATTGAAGACGCCAAATTTAAAACCTTTGGGTGCGGTTCTGCGATTGCATCAAGTTCGCTGCTGACCCAGCTGATCAAAGGCAAAAGGCTTGAAGATATTGGTGACGTAAAGAACTCAGACATCGCAGAGGTCTTGTCTTTACCGAAGATTAAGCTGCATTGCTCAGTGTTGGCCGAAGAAGCGTTGAGTGCGGCGGTTGACGACTATCGGCAAAAGCATGGACAGACAGTAAAACAGTGCTATAGTGAAAAGGTAAATAATAACAGGCAAGAAATGACTGCAGAGACGCCATTGACACTGACTGAAGCGGCTAAAGATCGCATGATGAGTATGCTAAAAACCCAGAAAGGCAAATGCGTGGTTGTTGGGGTAAGGCACGGCGGTTGCAAAGGGCTTACCTATGATATCGAGGTATGTCAAGATATTCCGGACGGCATGTTATTTTCCTGTGGAGAATTGAAGGTTTCGATTCCCGCCGATGCTTTGCCATTAATCGCTGGATCGATTGTAGATTATGTAGACAGCGGCGTCAGGGCTGGGTTTAAGTTTGATAATCCTAATCAAAGCGGCTGTTGCGGCTGTGGAATGTCATTCTGTGCATAATTAAACATAAAATGCCAAAGATAAATTTCATTAAGCCAGATGGAAGCGTTACTACTGTGGAAGTTTCCGCCGGTACTACAGTTTTACAGGCTGCGGAGGACAACAACGTTGACCTCAGCGGACCATGTGGAGGCAATTTGGCGTGTGGGCGCTGCCATATAGTAATAGACGAAAAGTGGTCAGACAAACTTCCTAAGCCAGAAGAGACCGAAGAAAATCTTTTAGACATGGTCTGGAATGCCAAACCCACATCTCGCATGGGGTGCCAGGTAAGGGTGACGAACGAGCTGGATGGAATAGTGGTTCATCTGCCGCAACAGTAAAGCTTTGGTGCCAAGGCTATTCTAAGCTAGTTGCAACGATATGGGCCGGGCGATCCAGTCGCCGCCAAGCCGTAAAGCCTGGACAACTTACTGCAAATAATTTAGAGTCGACTCACGCTTAAGCCCAGGTAGCTCAGTTGGTAGAGCAGAGGACTGAAAATCCTCGTGTCGGCGGTTCAATTCCGTCCCTGGGCACCAATGCAGGCCTTAGTTTATCGATGGTTTTGTTTTTTAAAATTGTTTAGAAATTGATGATTTACCCCACATCTCCCCCATATTTTGGATGCATGGACTATGGATGTGCTTAGTAGGAATTAAAGATATCGGACTTAAGGAAGACCTTCACTATTTGGCTCGGTTATATCCTTATGATGATGTGAATAAATATCCGTACCACGTTACGATTAATGACAACTTGCCTTACAGATTTTGTGGAATACAGCCAAACATATTTGGTGAATTACAGGTAGAAGTATTTAGTTGTTATGAGGATGATAACCAATCAAACGCGACTTCTATGTATTTTAATAATATGCGCTTTGAGAAAATCCAGAAAGAAATATCTCTTAAGGAGCAGTCTGCCGTTGATCTGAAAACAATTCATAGGCTGCGTAATAACTTGATAGAAGGTATTAAACTTGTCAGAAGAATGCTAGACGGCACAGATACCATAATTAACGTTGCCAGTTCAGGTTTTGTAAAGATTGCAGATTTGATAAACGAAGTTAAAGAAAAATACCCAGACTTCTACGAACTTGCGCCAAGTCGGTGGAGAGAACAAGCCAATTCAATTTCAATAAACATTAGCGATGTCACTAAATTGGATAACCCAGAATTCCCACATATTAGATTAATGATTTATCTAAGTACTAATAAGTTAGAGCTAGTAAAGTCCGCCAACTTGTCTGGGCTTAACGATAATAGTTTGAGAAAGATTTTTGGTGACTCTATAAGGAAGATTTCTTCACCAAATAAAAAGGACAAAATTTTAAAATACCAAATTTCATTCGACAATATCTTCTACAAACGAGAAGAGATAGTTATTACACGTACTCGTTTAAAGGAAGCTATGACTTATTTAAGGATGACTTTCGATTAGAAAATCGACGGTCACCGAAAACCCTTAGTACACAAGGGGTTTAGCGATTTATATTCTCAATTGAGGGTCAATTGATTTCTGAGAAAGATTCCTTATAAATCAATGATTTATAGCCTTATTCTCAACCTTGCTTTGGTGAAGTGACAGTCACTTGACAGTCGATAATTAGCTTTCGTTGCAAATCACTTTTGTTATTAATCCTTCCGGTCAAAGCTGCACAGTGCAGTTTTTAAATTTATGGAGGTTTTATTGATGAATTTTGATTTTGAAAAGCTATTAAGTGGTGTGAAGTCGCAGCTGATATCTCGCAAGGACTTAGCCAACATTCTTGGCATGAGTCCACATACGCTAAGAAATTTAGATACTCAAGGTTTTGGAGTGCCTGGCAAGGTCAGGACGGGACATAGGTCAGTGAGTTATCCAACTGCAAATGTACCTGGGTGGCTAGAGAGTAGGCATCTTAAATACAGCAACGAGCCTGTAACTATCACACCAAATGCATCAGCTAGAGAGGCGGCCAATGACAGAGGTTGATGAAGGTAAGTATCCTTCGCATATAAATCAAGTCATAAGGAATCAACTTGAGCTGGATAACATTGATTATACTGATAACACTTTTGAGGACATAAAAGAAAAGCTATTCGGTCCTGGAAAAGCTTATCTCACCAAGTGGGGCAATACTTATAATGATAAGTATTTCTATGATAATAGCGGCGCTTTATTAGTTGGTAAAGAAACAGCTTGTCCAACTTATCTAAAGTGTACTCATAATGTCATCGACAAAAAAGGCTTAAGATTACTTCAAATAGAATTTATTGATATATTAGGCAACTTTAAATATCTCAATGTTCAGTGTTCACTTCTAGTTAAAAAGAAAACTAAAACTGACGTAGCAGAATACTTAGCCTCTCATGGCGTCTCTCCAACAGCTGATTTTAGATTAATACAAGAATACTTAATCGATGCTACCCCACCAGGATTAATAAAAACCCTACTTAGTACTGGCTGGCATAAAGATGGCGATAATCAGGTCTTCATTACACCCGCATATTCAATCTCATCTTTACCAAAAGGTTCATTATCACCAGATGCTAATACTATATATAGGTTAGAAGATACTACTGAAACTTATGGCTATGCGCTTAGCGGAACGGCAGATGAATACAGTGACCATGTAATAAAATACATTGAAGGTAATCCTATTCCTGAGTTTGTAACTTTCTACTCAATGAGCGGCTTGTTCAAAAAAGACCAGCTCAAAAACCAATCATATACGATTAGTCTAGTGGGCCCGTCTGGTACAGGAAAAACAACGTCACTAGAAATAGCAGCCTCAGCGTGGGGAAATCCAGAAGATTTTCGCCAGTTTTGGAATTCTACTGGCTTAGCTCTCCAACAAATGATTGCTCATCACAATAACTCCATCTTAATCCTAGATGAAAACGCACTAATCGACGCAAAAGAATTTAAAAACTTAGCCTACTCACTATTCACTGGTAAAGGAAAAGTTAGGTGCAAGCGAGATGGCACTCTTGATGAGCAAGTAAGCTGGACTGCCAATATCCTTAGCTCAAGTGAAAAGACTCTTGAAGAAAAACTAGCCGAAATCAAATTATCTCCAATGGAGAGGCAAAATGCGCGGTTTATTGACCTCCACGTTAACCGGGGAGGCGAAGACCTGATCTTCCCAAACTTACATGGCTTCAAGTCTCACGAAGATTTTATCAAGCGGATAGAAAATAATATCAGCAAATATCATGGGAGTATTAGTAAACACGCCATAACAATTCTTCTCGAAAAGTATGGCGATAAATTAGAACAAGTGTTTAGGGATAAATGTGAACAAGTAAGTGAAAAATTTTATAAGATTTTTAACCTAAATGATGAGTGTTCAACCTTACGTCGCCAAGCAATTCCATTCATTGAAACTAATGCCTGTGCAGAAATATTAATTGAGGAGGGCGTTGTAAAACTGAACTGCGAGTCCGTAAGTAAGAATATATTTAAACTATTCGACAACATAGTGAAATGTAGAAAAGAACAAGATGAGTTTCCCGAAGCGACCACAAGTGAAAAACTCCACGCCGCGTTAAGCACAAATGCCCACCTAATAGTCCAGCTAACTGATAGAACGTTCACACTGAGTAATCGCAGGACGATAGCTTTTAGGGGGGAAGCTAAGATCGGTGATACAGTCGACACTTACCACATTATTCGCGACTACCTCGAAAAGGAGTTCTTACCTGGACAGAGTTATAAGAAGACGCTAAGAGACTTAGCCGCCGAAGGAACGTTAAAAGTCGCTAAGAGAGGACCAGACTTAAGATTCACAGATAGGGTTACTTTGAACGGAGTTGAGGGAAGCTACTACACCGCGAATTTTAAAAAATCAAAAGATTAGAGCTTACCAGATAATTACACAAGCCATGGGCAAGACTAACAAACAGCCCTACTCAAAAAATCAGCTACGCGAAATAGCACGCAGGCTGAAAGATAGAATCACAGCCAAAGAAGTAGCAGAGAAATACATCACATCAAAAATCATTAGGCATGGTTCATATTACATGACTAATTGCCAATTTCATGATGACCAAAATCCATCAATGAGAATTACCAATGGCTATTTCAGATGCTTTGCCTGCGATGAAGAAGGTTATGACATAATCACATTCATACGAAAGCTAAAAAACTGTAACTTCCACGGAGCCTGTGAAGTGTTAGCCAGGGACTTTAGTATCGATATCGAGCTTAAAAGAAACTGTTCAGTTAAACGCCCTACTTCACCAGTGAGAGACAATTCAATACCAACCGACTCCCCAGTGGAGACTGTACCAACTGTGTCAGTTGATGAGAATCCATTAATGTTAGAGACACTCGTATCTGAGCCTGATCCAAACAATTCCAACAATCAGTCAACAATAAAACAGATTGCGCGTAATAAAAATTACACTAGGCAAGCCTGCTCTGAACCAGACCAACGCCAACAAGAAACTCAGGCGCAGGAGATACTGTTAAAGGCAAAAGAAGACATCCTCAGACGAGCTAAAGAAATACTGAACTTAGCCATGTACTCACCAATAAACGAACCGAATAAATACCTGGCTGGGAAGGGATTAGACCTGGCTGATTTTAAAAACCAACCTATTGGTCAGACATCTAAACACGAATACATCCACTACCTATCGCCTGACAAAAAATCTATTTGCATACCAAAAGGAAGTTTTATCATCTCTGCTTCAAACCTAAACTATGAATTGAAATCCATCCAATACATCACACCTTATAAAAATAAGGATGGTAAAGATAAATGGTTCTTACCACTAATAAAAGTAGAAGGCTTGTTCTTTCCCTTAGAAGGTAAAACGGAGAATATAGTATTATGTGAAGGACCAGCTACCGCCCTGACTATCAACAAACTAATTAGCTATAAAACTCTATGCTGCTTCTCAAGTACAAACCTCAATAAAGTGTACCAAAACTTACTAAAGCTATATTCAAGAAGGAAAATACATCGATAAAAGTACGAGATTTGTCATCATTAATGATACCGATAATGCAGGTCTTAAAGGCTCAATTAAATGCCGAAACATGATTAAAAAAATCATATCGTTCACCCCAGAAGATACGGAGAAATTTCGTAAGTTAAAAAATGATCCAACTCATAAACCGCCAAATGATGCTAATGACTACTACCTAATCCACGGTGTTGAGAAAGCAAGAGAAATGCTCCTTAAACTTATTAATAACTAATAGTTTCACCTGTTTTATGTCACGCTAGTTTAAAATGAGGTGGCTAGAACTCAAACTTAGAGTGCTGGTGGGGTGAAGACAGATTCGTCTTGTAGGGCTTGTCTGACAGAGATGCACAAGTGATTGTTGATTAATGGCGCTCTATAACCAAACTATATCACAATCGCATTTAAATGGGCGTGGAGTGATAGTTACTGCTTTCATGGTTTTAATCATCGAAGACAATTGGTCTAACTATATGGTCGATTATGTTCGATTATTAAAGAGGTTTAGCTAATTTTTAAAGTTAGATTGTAAGATAAGTGAGTGGTTTTAAAGTTAATCGTTAAAAATGACGCTGCAGAGCCAAACAGTTTATTTTAGTTGAGGCTGGCCGGTCTGGTCGGTCAGAAAAATGCGAACGGCCACCAAAAAATGGCTCTGCACTATGAATTTCCGAAGAAAATGGCCGGAATGGCCGGTTTTTTGAGAATCAATAAAGAAAAAATACAATCGAAAAAAAGAAAAGATAAAATAATAATAAAATATAGTATATACATATTATACATATACTATATATTATATATATTATTTCTATATTTATTGTCTATTAGTCTCTTTTAGAGTGTTATTATTCTCATTTTTTTCTACTTGCTTTTTATTTCCGGCCATCCCGGCCATATTGCTACCACACCCTTTCTGGAATTGGCTTTGCTGGCGGCCAATGTACCGTCAAATGGTCGGCTTTTCCCGTTATTTTCTCTTTTTTGGGAGTGTAATCCTACTAACGACATACATACATTAGCAAGTTAATCCAATTCTTCGCCTTTATCAATACTCCCCAGCCTAGCAGCAATAAACCTTATATGAAGAAGAGGCTGTAAGATAATTGAAGAGCCTAGCTCTACAGATACAATAATTTAAGTATTTTGTGGCTAGACGAAGTTTCCGATCATAAGAAAGAAAATAAAGGATATAGACCTACTATTATGCTGGTGCATATAACAATTCCCCACCTAACCTCTTTTAAGTCCTCTAAGAAGATTTTTCCCCACCTTTGAGCTGCTGCTCCATAGCAATAAGATTGCAAATCTATAATGCTTTAGCAACATGACTAACAATCTCACTGCTTGCCCTAAAAGGACCTAAAAAAAATATACAGTTCTAACTCAATCAGTTGCGTTATACGTCTCTCTTCAGCATCTTCAAAAGTTGTTGCTCGGCCTTCTTAAAACAACCAACCTCCAAACTCAATTTGCTCGGATACTGATTGAATTCCGCAGCCCTCTTAATATGCTTTTCAAACACAATATCCGCAATCGCGAGCTTCATTTCCGCAGAGCAATATATCTCGTCTACCGTCATCACAATTTCCCGATACACTTTATTGCGCTCAGCTATCTGCCTATCCAGCTCTTCCATATCCATTCGCTTCACAGCCTCTTCCACTTCCGTCGTTGTCTAACCCTTGCTTTCCATCAGATTACCCTTATCGCAGCCTTTACTCTAACCTTCTCACGAGATTTCTGTAAAAACACACTCACCGCAGGCAACACTTGCTTTCTAGATGCAATCCTGATTTTAGTAGCACCCATTTCCGCTAAAATCTTCTTGGCTTCCTCAAATTGTTCCAATATCTCTTTGATCACGCGCAAGCAATTATTAATTTTATTAAATCAGCTTGTAACTGTTGGTTATAAGAAAACGATTTAATATTGGCTAGCTTTAGTCTTTCTTAAGGTAGAAAAATAGCTTTAAGTATGGCTAGAAACGTTGTTTAACCTACTCTTCAGAAATAAGAGCATTATATAATGCCGACTAAAAGATAATAGGTCAGCTATACGACTTTTCCGTACTACTAGCAAGCTAGCCAGCATAATTATATGATGTTTCGTACTGCTGCGGTTAATTTCAACCATACACAATTTGTATACAGTTCAATTTGCCAATTTAAATCAGTAACATTCTGTTACCAATAAGGAGGGGGCAATTTGCCCCCCCCCCCCTCCTTCATACATAAGCCCCATTAACCAACTGCCATCCTTGCAGCTTGGCTGTTTCTGCGATCGGATTCCAGATAGCGCGCTTCTCCGTCGAAGCCAGCTTCTCATCCTTCAGGCTATCAATGAAACTATTCATTTCATCAGGGCTGTGAATGGATTCAGCCTTGCTAATATAGCTCTCTACCTTGGGGTTGTTTGCAAATACCTTGTCTCCTGTCTTTACTGGCTTCTCCAGGCGAATCTGCTTGGTATTGCGGTCTCTCGATACTGAGACTCTCTCAGCAGCAGTATCTACCTCGTCGCCTTCCACCAAGTTCAGCATATTCAGATACAGATACCGCTTGAGATACGTGTTCATACAGCCAATGTTCTGCAAAGCATTCCCCTTAGCTGATAAGTTAAACAAATGAGCTCTTACCTCGTTGATGTTGATGGAAAACGCCTCCACCTCGTTCTCAGATTCCAGATCAAAGACCTTCAAGCAAGCTTCACAGTCAGTTATTGAGAAGCTGTCGTAGAGCTTCAATGCATGAAACACTTTGTTCACCTCAGGCAGAAAATCCTTGAGCTCATAGTACTCAAAGCCAGCAAATGCATTACGACCACTCTTCTTTAGATTAAGCCCCTGTATCTCAAGCCTAGCCTGCTGTATCTTCTCTCGAATATTCATCTCTCCCCCCCCCCCAAACATCCATCACTTACTGCCAAACTCTCTGCCAGCCCACCATCCGGTAAGAACACCTTCTAGTTCAACAAGA